>JAPKZL010000215.1 GCA_026393795.1 Candidatus Aminicenantes bacterium
TTTCATCCGCTCGCTGATTACAAGCGGGCGCTGGCTCCCGGAGGGGCCTACGTTATGACCGGGGGCTCCATGCGGCAGATCTTCCAGGCCATGCTCCTGTCGCCCTGGTACTCCCTGACCGGCGGCAAAAAATTGGGGGGCATAACCGCCCACGCGAACCAGAAAGACCTGGTTTTTATGAAAGAGCTCATGGAAGCCGGAAAGGTGGTCCCGGTGATCGACAAGGTATACCCGCTGGCCGAAGTTCCCGAGGCCCTGCGCTATCTTCTTACTGGGCACGCCAGGGGGAAGGTGGTCATAAAAGTCGGAAGCGCCGGATCGCAATAAGGGAAAGACCTTTCTGACAGGGAGATGACATGGACATGACTCAATTCAAACTCATGATCGCCGGGCTGGGCTTTATCGTGATCTTTCTCACCGGCTACGGACTGAGGCGCCAGGGGCAGCCTTTCCCTGTCGTCGTCCTGACGGCCCACAAGCTGATCACGGTGGCCACGATTGCGTTCCTGGCCAAGACCGTCCTGGGAATGACCAAGCTCGCGCCGCTGAGCCAGGGCCAACCGACCGCCTGTATTATCACCGGGTTGCTCTTTATCGGCGCTGTCGCTACCGGCGGCATTTTGAGCGCGGCCAAGAACTTGCCGCCCCTCGTCCGCACGCTGCACTGGGTACTGCCGTTCCTGACCGCCCTATCCACTGCCGCTGCTTTATATCTCCTCTTGCGCAGAAAATAATGCTAGTCGAGAAGGTCTCACTCGGTGCTTGACTTCTTCACTTTGTCTGAAGGAATTGGGGTTGGATTAAAGAACGCAAATACTTTATAAAGGATTCAAAATGGGTTTTACTAAATCGAGAGAGAGCGGGGGACGGTGCTTGACTTTATGGAAGGAAGAGTTAAGAAAACTGGGATCAGGTCTTTCATTATGACTTTTCAAATTGAAACAATCTTGGTTGCAAGACCTGACCCTCAACTATTCCTAGGTGGTTTTATGAAGAAAAATGTTTTTTTCTTCAAACATGCGTTCGGCAAGGGCATGTTGGCCGCCATTATTTTTGTTTTTCTTGCCACTCCCATTTTTTCAACAATGATAAAATCAGAAACTGGCCAATGCCCGATCTGCGAACAAAAGAATAAATATTCCGTCTGGATGAGCGGTGGGTTTTATCATCATATTCATAATTTTTATCCATTCATGCATGTAAGTTTCACTTCGCTTTATTATTGTTCCAATTGTCATTTCACGATATTCAGCGGCGATTATCACGAAATTTTTGGAGAAGATTCATCACATGTGCAGGAAAAGTTGAAAGTGCCCGTCGCGGAAATCAAAACACTTCTAAAAAAACTGGACGAGAGGTTCGGCTTGAGAGCCGGTTCATTGCTCACCGAATCGCAAAAAATTGAATATTTGATCGAAATCTGTCGACCTTTCTATAAAAACTACAAGTTTTTAGTGGAGGAAATAGGGGAACAATTTTTTTTACAACTTGTCAATTTTACATTAGCCTATCGATGCGCTATTGAGGGTAGAAGGGAAAGAGCCGTAATAGCCGCTGATGCAGCACTGGTTTCTTTGACTTCTTCCTTGAATCGGCTTTCTCAACGCTCGCATGACGATTATTTTAATTATCAGAAGCTGTCGACCCTACTGAATATAGCGATTATGCACTATTGTGCTGACCGTGACGGCCGGGCCTTAGCCGCCTATCATAAATTGTTACGCGGTCTTCCGTATCTGAAGATAACGGAGGATTTAGAATTCAAATCGGATACATGGATGGTAGGCGGTTGTCTAGCGGTACAAAATTTTGTTACTACCGATGTTCTGTATATCATCACCGACAAGCTGCACTCGAAGAACCGCTCCCTGACGATCCCCGTCCGCCTTTATGGGATATATTTGCTCGTTCTTTCCAGCCTCCATATAAGTGAAACGATGTTTCTTTTGTTCGTCTTGTGCTGGGCGCTTGTTTTTTTAAGTGTTTTTTATCTTCTCAGGCAAACTCTCGCAGCGGAAAAGGTTGCCCGGCCTATATTTTCGATCTTGGCTTTTTGGGGATGCGCTCTATTGACCGCATTGATCATTTTTGTTTTTCAGCATTTTATCATCTCCTGGGCAACCATTCTGCCGGTTTTATTCGTTGAGGTTATGGTTCTGTTCATTGCTTTGTGTCTGGTTCTGATTTACTGGAGTATTCGTTTCTTTTTAAGGAAGATTATCCATATTCCCGATGTTCTCCATCCGCTATTGCCAAAGCTGGCGCTCCTAGTCGGCGGGCTGCTGATCGTCCTGTCCATTTTCATATCCTGGCGTTTTATAGCTTCTTCAGCAGTAGCTGTGACGGTTTTGCTCGTCGACATGTTCTGGGTGGCCATAATCATCGCGGCCGGGAAGAGCAACGGAAAGATGCTGCTGTCTGAGAAAAAATTTTCTGAATCGTTTTTGCCATGGCATATCCTGCGCCTGGGAGTCATCTTTTTCCCCATTGCTTATTTCCTGGTTCAGGGATTCATTTATTGGTGGGGTTCAACGATCACTTTCATATTTATGACCATATTGTGGTTGGGATTGACATTGGCGGCCGAAAAAGTCTTTTCTGGATTTGCATTTACACAATACGGTGCGCTTTTTTGCACTCCGGTCTGGTATTTCCTGCGCGCCGGGATCGTTTTTACCCCGTTCGTTTTCGGTTTGACCCAATGGCCCCAGGACAGCTTTTCGTGGCTTTGGAACCTGCAGTACAGGTTTAATCTGAATCTCGATCAAAATATCCAGCAAATAAAATCCGTATGGCACCATATAATCCTTTGGCCATACTACGGTTTTGGCGGCGACGAAATCCCCGCCCCGGCACTCCATCTGCTTCTTTCTTTGGCCGCGCTCGCGTTAATTCTTTTTTTGCTGATCGTTTTATACAAACGGTTAAAACTTTTCCGCCGACCTTTATTCTTGCTTCTGGCGGCGCTGCTCTTCGAATACGGTTTAGGTCGTCTTGCCGCCAATGGTTTTCCTCCGTTGTTTTATATCGTTTTGGCTATTGTTTGGTTCTTTTTTCTCCTGGTTTTGGAATATGTTTTTATCCGGGCAGCACCATGGGCTACGGGCGATGTGGGCTGGGCCAAACAATTGATCGGCAATCGCAGCTGGAAATATCTGCGGGTGCTGATCGCTCTCTCACCGCTGTTGATCGGCCCCCTCTCCGCCCCGGGTGGGAACCTGTTCCTGAAAGAACTGCTGACAAAAGTCTTCTGATTCCGTCGATATCCGGAAGCACCAGGCTCAATTCTAAGCTGGTAAGCTGGGGACGGTACTTGACTTTGTGACTTTGGGGGAAAAATTGGGAACGGTGCGTGCAATTATACATT
>JAPKZL010000216.1 GCA_026393795.1 Candidatus Aminicenantes bacterium
TTGAAAAGGTGGAATAGGAATTATATTTGCTATTATGATCCGAAAGTAGTAGTGACATGTCGCGACCTGTCCCTACAAATTCATTATATTTAACTCAGGCCTGGATCGGGATAACGCAGAGGAATTTCAGCACGCTCTCTCCCGTGTTCTCGAACTGGTGCTCCTCGTCGGGCTCGACCAGGGCGAAGCTGCCGGCGCTTACGGCATGGCGGACGCCCTTGCCGTTGATCCTGCCGTGCCCCTCCAGGATGAAGATTTCATGCTCCATGGCGTGGGCGTGGTAGGGGGAATGGCCGCCGGGCTGGACTTCGAACAGCCGCAAATAAAAATTGGGGGCTGGCGAATCCTTGCCCAGCAGCCAGCGGATGGTCATCGCTTCGGCTCCGGGCATGGTGACTTCTTCGGCCGGCACCTGCCGGTATTCCTTGACGATCATGGGACCTCCTCGGCAACAACACAGCTTATCCACCATGTATCATAAAATCGCGGGCCAGTAAAGGCGGCGGCCCGAGGTATTGTATTTTTCCCGAAAAGGGGATACCCTTAAGCGGATATCATGCTCAAAGCAGCGCTAAAGAAAAAAAGCCAGCCCATTAAAAAAAAAACATACGCCCAGGTCCCCGCTGACAAAGTAAACGCGGTCCTGCTGGAGATTCTCAAGGCGGTGACCCTGACCAACAAACTGCCCGAGCTGCTGGCCACCATCCGCAACAAGCTCGCCCCGGTCGTGGACACGCGCAACTTCTACCTCGCCCTGTACGATCCCGAAAGCGAATCGTACACGTTCCCCTATTTCGTCGATGAGTACGATACCGGCCGGCATTTCACTCCGGTGCAGATGAAGAAAAGCCTGACCGACTACGTGCGCCGCAGTGGCCGTACCCAGCTGGTCGATGAAAAGAAACACCGCTGGCTGCAGCGGAGCGGCGAGCTGGATCCGGTTGGCACGCTGTCCAAGATCTGGCTGGGGGTGCCGTTAAAAATCGCCGCCAAGGTGATCGGGGTACTGGTGGTGCAGAGCTACCACAGCAAGACCGCTTACGCTCAAAGGGACATCGACCTGTTCCATTTCCTGGCCGAGTACATCGCCCGCATTGTCGACCGCCGCCGGGCCGAGGAAGAGCTGAAAACGTACCGCGCCGAGCTGGAGGCGCAAGTGGGCAAGCGCACCCTGGAACTGGAACTCGCCAACCGCCGGCTGGAGGAGGAGGTCAACCGCCAGCGCCAATCGGAGGTCGTGCAGTCGGCCCTCTACCAGATCTCCGAAAAATCGAGCCAGGCCGGGGACATGGACGTCCTTTTCCAGGCCATTCACGGCATTATTTCCAGCCTGCTCTATGCCCGTAATTTTTACATTGCCCTGACCGACACCTCCGGGCAGATGCTCAGCTTTCCCTATTTTCTCGATGAATTCGATGCCCAGCCCAAGCCCAAGAAACTGGGCCGCGGCCTGACCGAATATGTCCTGAAAACCGGGCAGCCGCTGTTGGTTTCCGACCAACAGGTCGACCAGATGGGCGCGGACGGGCTGATCGAGCTGATCGGAGCTCCCTCCTGCGAATGGCTGGGCGTTCCGCTGAAGCGGGGCGAGCGCAGCTTCGGCGTCCTGGTCGTGCAAAGCTACCGCGAGGATTTTCACTATTCCGAGCGCGATCGGGAATTGCTGATCTTCGTTTCGCAGCACATCGCCTCGGCCCTGTGGAACCGCCAAGCCGCCCGCGAACTGGCGGAATCTGAGCGGCGCTACCGCACCATGTTCGAGGAGTCGCAGGACGTGATCTATATGGCCGACATCAACGGCAACCTGACCGACATCAACCAGGCCGGGGTCGAGCTGTTCGGCTATGCGTCGCGGCCCGAGCTCCTGGGAGTCAACATCACGCGCGAGCTCTATGAAAACCCCCGCGACGGGGAAAAATTCCTGGCCGCCATCCTCTTGTCGGGAACCGTCAAGGATTACGAGATCAATCTGAAGACCCGCAGCGGCCAGCCGCTGGTGGCGCTGATCACGGCCCGGCTCGAGCACAACGAGAACGACCGCATCATCGGCTACCGCGGCATCATGCGCGACATCACCGAACGGAAGCTCCTCGAGCAGCGCTATTTGCAGGCCCAGAAGATGGAATCGATCGGCTTGCTGGCCGGCGGCATCGCCCACGACTTCAACAATATCCTGGGCGGCATTCTCGGTTACGCCTCCTGGCTGAAAACCAACCTCAAGGAAGACGATCTTTTTTTCAGGCCCGTCGACACCATCGAAAAGAGCGCCCAGCGGGCCGCCGAGCTGACTCGGCAGCTGCTGGCCTTCGCCCGCGGCGGCAAGTACGACATCAAGGCCGCCAATTTGAACAGCGTCATCGTCGAGTCGCTGAAGATCATCTCCGGCACCTTCGACAAGTCGATCGCCATCGAGACCGATCTCGATGACAGCCTGCCGACGGTCGAGATCGATATCGGCCAGATCCAGCAGGTGCTGATCAATCTGTGCGTCAATGCCCGCGACGCCATGCCCGGGGGCGGGCGGATGGCCATCCAGTCCTCGATGGCCGTCTTAAGCGGGAGCGACGTCTTCAACCAGCCGGGCGCCAAACCGGGCTGGTTCGCTGTGCTGGCGGTCAGCGACACCGGGATCGGCATGGATGACGGCATCCAGCAGAGGATCTTCGAGCCGTTTTTCACCACCAAGGAGAAAGGCAAGGGGACGGGGCTGGGACTGTCGATGGTCTACGGCGTGGTCAAGAACCATGGCGGCTTCATCAACGTCTACAGCGAGGTCGGCGTCGGCTCGACCTTCAAGATCTACCTGCCGCTGAGCGGCAAGCCGGAGGCGGTGGAGCACGGCTGGGAGGAAGAGGTCGCCGGCGGCCATGAATCGATCCTGATCATCGACGACGAAGAGGTGATCCGCCAGGTGGCCGGCGAGATCCTGTCCAGCTTTGGCTATCGGGTCCAGCTTGCCGCCGACGGCGAAGAGGGCGTCGCCATGTACAAAAACCTGGAGCCGCGCAGCGACCTGGTGATCCTGGACATGATCATGCCCAGGCTGGGCGGCCGGGAAACCCTGTTGAAATTGAAGGAGATCAACCCCGAGGTCAAGGTGCTCTTTTCGACGGGCTACAGCCAGAACGAGAAAGTAAACGAGATCATCGCCCTGGGGGTCAGTGGCTTTATCCAGAAGCCATACCAGGTCAATGGCCTGCTGTCCAAGGTGCGGGACATACTGGATGGCAGCGCTTGAGGGGATCGCTCTCGGGCCGGCGGGCTGGAGTTATGCAGACTGGCGGGGCACGGTCTACCCCGAGCCGCTTCCGGCGCATTTCAACCAGCTGGCGTTTTTGGCCGCGGAATTCGATTTTGTCGAGGTTAATACCAGCTTCTACCGCATCCCGTCTCCCGTCCTGACCCGGGGCTGGGTCGACAAGACCGCCGCCTGCCCGGGATTCGACTTCTGGCTCAAGCTGCACCAGTCGTTCACCCACGAGGGCAAGCTGGAGAAAACCATGATCGCGGGCTTTCACGCCTGTCTGGAGCCCCTGGCCGCAGCCGGCAGGCTGGCGGGAGTGCTGGCCCAGTTTCCCTATTCGTTCAAATTCACCCCGGCCAACCTGGCCTTTCTCGTGAAGCTGTCGGGCCGTTTCGCCTCCTGCCCCCTGGCCGTCGAGTTCCGCCACCAGAGCTGGCTCGAAGACGAGGTGCTGGCGGTTTTCCGGGAAAACAACCTGGTCTGGGCCAACATCGACCAGCCGCTGGTATCGGCCTCACTGCCCCTGACCGCCTTGGTTACCGGCAGGGAGACGGCCTATTTGCGGCTGCATGGCCGCAATGCCAAGGATTGGTTTTCCGGCCAGGGCCGTGACGCCCGCTACGATTATTATTACAGCGCTGCCGAGCTGGGCCGCCTGGCTGAGGTCGTGGCCCGCTTGAAAGAGCAGGCAAAAAAGGTCTTCGTCTCGGGCAACAACCATTACAAGGGAGCGGCGGTCAAAAACCTGCTGCAGCTGAAAGAGATCCTGCTCAAGCGCCGGCAAGCGGCGCTGGGCAGTTAAAAAGCCGCCAGGCCAGTCATGAAACGCTTTTTTTTCTGGTTATTCCTGTTACTGGGTTTTTTCGGTCTTCTTTTTGTCGGCTTGAACCTTTTTGACTCCCGATTCGGACCGCTGCCGGCAAAGGGGACCGAGCCGGCGGCGAGCCTGGAGGCCGGCAACGGTTTTTTCATTCTCTGGGGTTTTGCCGCTGGAGCCGGCAGCGATCCGCAGGTGCCCGCTTTCCAAAAGGAGATCCGGGCGTTGGTCGACGCCCCGGCTGGGACCGGCAGCCCGCGTTTGCGCTACGGCCAGTGGCTGGCGCGCCTGAACGCCGCCTTTCGCGGCGAGTGGCAGGGAGGGGCCAACCTGTACGTCCCGCAGTTGCCGGCGGAGGACCTCTGCGCCTATTTCGCCTCTCGCCGCGACGCGATCCAAGAGCAGCGGCTGCGCTTGGCCGTGCCGCTGCAACGCTATGAACAGGTCGTTCGGGCCGCCGAGCTCGCCGATTTCACCCCCCTGGGCTGGGAGTTCCCGGCGCGCAGCTTCCTGCTGGCCACCCATGCGGCCAAGCTCTTTGCCGCCTCGCGGATCGTGGCCGCAATCGACGGCGGCTGGCTACCGGCCTGTGCCGATCTGTTCTCTGCCCAGGCAGCCGGCTTCAAGCTCATCGCCTCCGGTCGCACGCTGATGGTCAACCGGCTGGGCAAGACCATGGTCGAGCTGACGCTGCGCGCCCTGGCTGCGCTGCTCAACCGCCGCGATTGCCCGCCGGTCGTTGCCCGGCTCGTTCTGGATCAACTTCCGGTTCGGCCCGTCCGTGAATTCGGCACGCAAGCGGCCAGGGATTTCGCCTGGATGAGTTTCGGCCGCGCCCTGGAGCGGGTTCAGGAAGAAAAGGTCATCGACCCTTCACTGCTCAAGGATTATTTTCGCGAGCCGGCCCGCTTTTTCGCCCTGGAAAGATTTGTGGCCATTTCCGGGCCGCGCTTCTTCGCGACCATCCACGCCCTGGCGGCTTTTTTTTTGAAAAAGAACGAAAGCACAGCCGCGCTGCACGCCTTCTGGGACCACGTCGGCCGTTTGGAGGAAACGCCGCCGGCGCTGTGGATGGAGGGGCCGCGCCCGGCGGCTCACCTGGCGGCCGACCTCGATGGCGGCCCTTTCTGGTGGCTGCGCAACCCGCTGGGGAAAATGATGGTACGCTCGGCGGTGCCATTCACCTGGCCGGTGCTGCAGCATTATGTCTACCGCAGCCATGGACTGAAGGTCCGTTACGATCTGACCCGGCTGCTGGCCATGGCGCGGCTCAAGGCCGAACCCGGCGGGAGCTTGAGCCGGGCCGCGCTGCATGACCTTCTGGCCACGGCTCCGGAACAGGACCCTTTTAGCGGCAAACCGTATCTGTTCAACCCGGAGTCGGGAATGCTTTACGGCGTGGGCCCTGACGGCAAGGATGATAGCGGCCGCGAATTGCCGACGGCGTGGAAAGATTCCGACATTGCGGTGCCGATAAATTTTATTAAACGAGATTAAAAATCCATCAAACCTTCTATATTGGAATGGAAACGTGGGTAGGGGTTCAATACGAGATCAAATGAGATCATATTGAACCCCTACATTCTGATTGATCGGCCTGGGCAGGGAACGCAAATTTGCGTTCCCTTCAGAAAAAAAACTACAACTATGGGATTCTACAATACCTTATCTGCCTTTGCCCTCAGGATATCCCTGATATCTCGCAGTAGCATCTCCTGAACAGGCGGCGCCGGCGGCAGCACAAACCATCCGCCGACCTTGGCGGATATGGTTTGTCTGTCCCGCAGACGCCTGAAACTATTCACAATATTTTTTCACCTTTGCTTCTCAAAATATCGCGAATATCTCGCAGTAGCATCTCCTGAACAGGCGGCGCCGGCGGGGCAGTTGGAGCCTCTCCCTTTTTCCGCTTCAGGGCGTTCATCCCCTTGACCACCAGGAAAATGGCGAAAACCACGATCAGGAAGTCGATAACGGTGTTGATCAGCATGCCGTATTTCAGGGTCACGGCTGGCGCGCTGCCAACGGCGGCTTTCAGGGTGATGGCCAGGTGTGAAAAATCGACGCCGCCCATCAGCAGGCCGATGGGCGGCATGATGACGTCGTTGACCAGCGAGGTGACTATTTTTCCGAAAGCCACGCCGATGACGATGCCCACGGCCATGTCCATGACGTTGCCGCGCATGGCGAATGTCTTGAATTCCTTGACGAATCCCATATGTCCCTCCTTTTCGTATTTAAAAAATCAAACGGCGGATGCCCTGAATGTCCAGCGCAACCGCGTCAGCTCGCGGCCACTGGCCGCGTCCTGCAGGCTCTGGCCAACGATGGTCTTGTCCCCGGTCCGCGCGCGTTCGCTGCGGCAGAGGATCTCGTCGCCAAGGCGGGCTTCGCCCATGAAGGCCGCTTCCATGGCCAGCGGCCCGGGTGGGATGACCCGCTCGGAAAGGGCGCGCAGCGCCCAGTCGAGGTATACGGTGTTGTTGACATGGTCGTTGATGTCGATGTCCGCCGCTTGGGCCCGGTACGACGCCCGGCTGCCGGCCTGCCCCAGCGGCGGCAGGGGAGAAAAGTCGTCCATGACCATGCGCTCCGGGTGGCGGCTGAAAACGGGCAGGAGAGGATCGAGGCGGGACAGCCGCCGCGTCTCCTTTTTCATCATGGCCCAGGCGGAGGTGGCGCGCAACTGCTCCCGCCCGCCGCTATCTTTCACTTGGAACTCGCGCACGGCGAAGAGGCGGTGGCGTCCCGCGGGCCAGGTGGCGATTTGGATGGTCTGCCCGGCCGGGGGGATGGCTTGCACCTGGACGTGGAGGCGGGCCAGCACCCAGGTCAGCCCCTTGGCGTGGAGCTCGCGCATCCCCGCGCCCAGTTTCGCGGCATTGCGGCCGGCCGTCTCCATCATCTCCTCGAGCATGGCCAGCAGCCGCCCGGTCCGGGAAGCATCCCCGGCGCCCGCGGGCATGACGAACGTTTCGTTGTAGACGCTGGCTTCCATTGCCTGTTATTGTTTTATTCCTTGATTTCGTTCAAGTCGCGGATGATGTAGACGTCGTAGTCGCCCAAGCGCTGGAAGCCGGCTTTCGTGTAGTAATGAATGGCCCGTTCGTTGTCGCGGTGCACCTCGAGCTTGATCTGGAGGCCCGTCTCCTTGGCGATACGCAGCGATTCGCGCAGCAGCGGTTTGGAAAATCCCCCGCCCTGGAATTTCGGGTCGATGGCGAAGTGGTGCAGATGCAGGCGGCGGCCGTCGTTGGTCAGCCAGGAGGTGCCGATCACGGTGTCGCTTGCCTTGTCAACCAACACCAGCAGGCGGCCGCTGCGGCGCAGCGTGTTTTCGATCACCTCGGCCGTGTCGCCCCGCCCCGGCGTGCTTATGCCGGTCCGTTCCCAGATATCGGCCACATGCGGGTAGTCCGCGGCCCAATAATCGCGGATGGTGTAGGACGCTTCTTTTTCCATGGCACTATTTTAACAAATAGCGAATTGACAATTCAATAGAAGCGGCCAAAAGGCGGCCGTCGGTACCTGTTTACCAGCGCCCGCTCCTTTGCAGCCTCGGCCGGGGGAAATGCTCGGTTACGGCGAGCGAGCGGTGCAGCTCCGCTTCGGACAGCTCGTGGTTGTGCAACTGGCCGCGGAAGTAAGCGTCGTAACCGTTCAGGTCCATCAGGCCATGGCCGCTCAGGTTGAACAGGATGACCTTTTCCTTCCCGGCCTCCCTGGCCCGCTTCGCCTCCTCGATCACCGCGGCCAGCGCGTGGCCCGTTTCGGGGGCGATGATGATGCCCTCGCTGCGGGCGAAAAGGACCGCCGCCTCAAAGCATTCCAGCTGGTTGTAGCTCCGAGGCGAGATCAGGCCCTCGACGGCCGCCTGCGAGACCAAGGGCGCCATGCCGTGATAGCGCAGGCCCCCGGCATGGATCGCCGGCGGCATGAAGGCGTGCCCCAGGGAGTACATGGGCAGGAGCGGGGTCAGCCGCGCCGTGTCGCCGTGGTCGTAGAGGAAGGGGGCGCGCGTCAGGGTCGGGCAGGAGGCCGGCTCGACCGGGATGATGTCGATGTCCGCCCCCGCGATCTTGTCGCAGACGAACGGGAAGGAGAGGCCGGCGAAGTTGGAGCCGCCGCCCACGCAGGCGATGACCGTGTCCACCTTCTTTTCGCCGGCCTTGGCCAGCTGCTTTTTCGCCTCCAGGCCGATGATCGTCTGGTGCAGCAGCACGTGGTTGAGCACGCTGCCCAGCGCGTAGCGGGAACGGCCGCTGCTGTCGCTGACCGCGGCTTCGATCGCCTCGGAGATGGCGATGCCCAGGCTGCCGGGCGATTCTGGATCCTCTGCCAGGATGGCGCGGCCGGCGGCGGTTTCCACGCTCGGGCTGGGGACGCAGGCGGCTCCCCAGGTTTCCATCATCACCTTGCGCATCGGCTTCTGTTCGAAGCTGCACTTGACCATGAATACCTTGCACTCCAGGCCTTGAAGCGAGCAGGCGAAGGCCAGGGCGCTGCCCCACTGGCCGGCGCCGGTCTCCGTGTACAGGCGGCGGACGCCGAATTGGCGGTTGTACCAGGCCTGGGCCACGGCGGTATTGGCCTTGTGGGAGCCGGGCGGGGAGACGCTCTCATTCTTGAAATAGATGCGCGCCGGGGTGCGCAATTTTTTCTCCAACCCGGCGGCGCGCTGCAAAGGCGTGGGCCTCCAGCGGCAAAGGATCTCCAGGACCGCTTCGGGGATGTCGATCCAGCGCTGGCGGCTGACCTCCTGCTCGATCAGGTTCATCGGGAAAACGGGGCTCAGCGCGTCGGGGCTGACGGGCCGGCCGTCGGGGCCCAGCGGCGGCAGCAACGGGGTCGGCAGGTCGGCGGCCAGGTTGTACCACTGGCGCGGGATCTCGTTTTTAGCCAGCCGTAGGTCGTTCGCGTTCGCAGTTTTTTGTTTCATTCGCCTTCTCCTTGGTTTTGGAATAGGAAGCATGTTTCTATTTGAAGAAACATTCAATCATGGATCGGCGTTCGTGTCAAGAAAAATAATTAAAAAACATTTTCTAGGGGTGAAATGGGCGTAGTTCGGTCTTACTTTTTGATATGTCTTGGAGCGGTCTGGCGTCGCTGTTTTCTTTCCAGGACAGCGATCATGAGCTTGAAAGGCGAGTCCTTTTTCTTCAGCTCGCGCGAGCCGCGGGTGATCTTGCAGAGGCTGAGACCCAGCTGGCGGGCGATCTGCCGCTGGCTGTCCCCCCGGTCCAGGAGCTTGACCAGCTCCCAGCGCGACGATATCTCGCGGATCTCGTTGGGCGTGAGCAGGCTGTTCAGGAAGCGGAGAATGGCGCGCGGATCGGAGGTCGCGGCCAGGGCGCGGGCCATCTCCTCCATCGCTTTCGTCTTCTTGGCCGGAGTCATCTTGCCGTCATTGTCGGCAAAATCGTCCTGCTTGTCAAGTTCTCTCGCAAATAGTAAAATTCCCGCCATGGAGGAAACATGATGAAAAGGACTTTCGTTCTGTTTTTCCTGGTATTGCTTCTGGCCGCCTGCGTTTCGCCTGTGCGCGTCTATTATTTCCCGGGCGCCAGGCACTACCCGCCCACCAAAACCTCGTCTGTGGAGCTGTTGCGCTGGGAACCGCAGCGGCCGTACGAGGCTTTCGCCGAGATCCGCTACGATCCGCCGCGGGGGTACAGCCGCAACGAGGTGGAGTGGCGGCTGCGCGAGAAGGGAGCCGACATTGGCGCCGACGCCCTGGTGATCAGCGTGGATACCATCTACCGCGAAAGGGTGTGGGTCGGGCCATATCATTATTACCGCAATCCCCATGTCGGCCGCGCCGTGGCCGTGGTCCGCGACTTCATCATCGAAGCGGTCGCCATCCGCTACCATTGACATGAAGATCGTCGATCTGGCTCCGGAGCACGAAGCGATTTACTGCCAGTGCCTCGAGGAATGGTCGGACGAGATCCGCGAGGCGGGCGATCACAAGCGCGAATGGTACGGCAAGAACCGCGGCCAGGGATTGCGGGTCAAGCTGGCCCAGGACGACGCCGGCACGGTCGGCGGCATGATCCAATACCTCCCCATCGAGCAGTCGCCGGCCGACGGAGCGGGCCTCTATTTCATCCTTTGCGTCTGGGTGCACGGCCACAAGCAGGGGCGGGGCAATTTCCAGAAAAAGGGGATGGGCGAGGCCCTGCTGGCGGCGGCCGAAGCCGATGCCCTGGCGCTCGGCGCCACGGGCATGGCCGCCTGGGGAGTGTCGCTCCCGTTCTGGATGCGCGCTTCCTGGTTTAAAAAGCACGGCTACAAAAAGGCCGACAAGAACGGCATGATGGCGCTGATGTGGAAACCCTTCAGCGATGACGCCCAGCCGCCCGCCTGGATCAAGGCCAAGAAGAAACCGCAGCCCGAATCAGGGAAAGTCGTGGTTACCGGATTGCTGAACGGCTGGTGCCCGGCCATGAGCATGGTGCACGAGCGCGCCCGGCGCGCCGTGGCCGAGCTTGGGGACAAGGTCGAGTTCCGTGAAATCCGCACCGACGATCACGCCGTTTTCCTGGAGTGGGGGATAACCGACGCTCTGTTCATCGACAACAAGGAAGTGCGCAACGGCCCGCCGCCAAAGTACGAGAAAATTAAAAAGAAAATAGCCCGCCGGGTCAGGAAACTGTAGGCCGGCCGGTCGGCCGCGGACGAACCAGGAGGCGGTGCGCGCCGCGTTCGACCGCATAGAAGAGAGCCGCTGAAACGGCCAGCAGGAAGAGGCGATAGAACTGGAAGTCGGGGAATATCTTTTCCCAGCCTTCGAACACGCGGAAAGCGAGGTTGATGTTTTCACGGGCCGGGGTGACGAACCCCGACAGCACGTGCAGCGCCGCGATTCCGGCCAGCGCTTTCATCCAGGAACCGCGCGGAAAACCCGCCCGGCGCGCGTACCACAAAGCGATCAGCAAACCGCCCAGGTGGGTGAGCTGCGACGTGCAGATGAATTCGCCGCCGCCGGCCAGGTTGATCGTCCACAGGATGTTGCCCAGCACAAGCCAATGGATACTGACGGCGTTGAGCAAGGGGATGTCGGCCAGGATGGCGATGCCGGCCAGCAGGCAGCCCAGGTGGCAGGTCCACAGCAGGTTGGCCGGAGCGCCCCGCAGCAGCCATGTCGCGGCGTGGGCCATGTAGAAGACGATGGCGGCGAAGCCGCAGATCAGGCGCTTTTTGGCGTCGCTCATGCCAACGGGGCGGCGAGCAGCCCCCCAGGGGGACGGACGCAACCGTCCTGCCCCCCAAGGGGACGCTCGCTCGGGGAGACGAGCAGCGGCCGCTGGCGAAAGACGAGCAGGAAGAGCCAAGCCATGGCCACGAATAGCAGCTCGGTCCACTCTTCCCAGATGACGAACCAGGCCAGGTTGTCGCGAAACAGGGAAAACAGGACCAGCCGGAAAAAAGTGAACGAGAGGAAACCGGCGCCGGCGGCAAAAAGGAGCTTGGCCGACATCCAGGAGCGTTCGCGCCGCAGCAGCATCAGCAGCAGGGCGGCCAGCAAGAAGAGGGCGGTCGCGAGCGGCGCTAGGCGCGTCTCGAAAAACTGGTAAATGACGGGGTGGGCATAGGTGTACGGCGTGTTCAGTATCGCGGTCTCCTGGACAAGCGGGCAAAGCGGAACGAGCAGCGGCATGGCGCAAAGGAGGAGCAGGCAGGGGAGGACGAACATGAAGACCAGCCGCAGGCGGCAGGCGACGTCGGCGCTCTTGTAGCATTTCCCGCAGGCGGCAAGCAGCGCGCAATTCCTGTCAATGGCGCTGAAATGGACGATCCTTTCATCGAAGAACTCGGCGACGGCCAGGACAATGAAGCTGAAGGCGAGAACCATGCCGAGCATGTGCAGGTATTCGGCCGGCCACGAGCGTTCGCTGAAAAAAAGGTAATTGACGGCGCAACTCAGCTCGCCGGCAAAGAAGAAAACCATGGCCCATTTCAAAGCCGACAGGTCGGACGCGCGGCGGCGGCGCAGGAACCAGGCCAGCAGCAGGCTGAGGGCCATGTACAGCGGCTTGATGATAAAGGCGGTGACGACCGTGAGCCATTGCAGGGCGAGCGGCAGGCGCAGCGGGACGGCCTGCGCCGGACCGGTTGTCGCCGCGCCAAAGACCGAGGTTTTATACAGCAGCGGCACCAGGATGGCGATCACCACCAGAGCTGGAATCAGGGAAAAGGGTAATTTTTTCATTTACCGTGGATCAAAAGCCGCCGATGAGGATCAGGGCCAAGAGGGTTATGAATAAAAGAAAAAAAACAAGCCCCAGCACACGCAGCCAACTCGGGGCGCTTTCCAGGTCCCTTCGGCCGCTGGCCCAGGATGAACCCTCCCAGGCCGGCGATTCCCCCCTTGCCCATCGTTGACTGAGGAGGCCATGCCAACCCAGCCAGCCTAGCACAGCCAGGACCAGGAACAGGGTCGCGTAATCGGTGAATGTCATGCGTTCGAAGCCGGCGCGGATCGCCTCCCAGATCACACCGATGCCGGCCTTCCGCCACGGCCTTGATCCCGTATTCGCCGGCAACTCCGACGGCTTCATCAAGCGGATGAGCGAGGTGATGAGCACCGGTTTTTTCAGGTACTGGCCGTCGCGGTCCATACGCTGGATTTTCCTGACCACCTCCATCCCCTTGACCACGCGGCCGAAGGCGGCGAAACCCTGGCCATCGGGGTTGCGCCGGCCGCCGAAATCGAGCTCGGGCTGGCGGCCGATGCAGATGAAGAAGCTGCTGGTGGCCGTGCCGGGCGCGTCGCGGGCCATCGACACGGTGCCGTTCTTGTGCGTCAGGCCGGTGCGCGCCGTCGTCTCGTGGGCGACGGGCGGGAAGCATTTTTTTTCGTCCACATCGCCGCCCTGGATGACCTCGATCTTGACCGGGTTGTTCGGCTGGTTGTCGGGGGTGACGACGCGGAAGAACGTGCTGCCGTTGTATAGGCCAGCCTCGACGTAACGCAGGAAGTTGGCGGCGGTGAGCGGCACCTTGTCGGGGTAGACGCGGAATTGGATCTCGCCGGCAGTGGTGCGCAGGCGGCAGGTGATCCAGTTTCCCTCGCTCAGCAGGCAGGAGCGGACCCCGAGCGGCACGATGATGACGAATGCCAGGCTGGCGATGATCTTCAGCGCAGTCATTACCTGCTTCTTTGTATTTTTTTCAGCCATTGTCAGTTGCGTTCTCAGGAGAAAATAATAAAAAAATAGGACCCCACTGTCAATCTGTCAGGTTCAGGCGGTCAGCCGCAGGTACGGCTACGGCCAACCGCCCCGGAATGCCGGGAATTATTTTTTAGTCGAGGTCGACGTAGAAGCTGTCCACCTCAAGGTGCATGGCCTGGGTTTGCGTGTGGACGGCGATGGCCACGAGGCGCGGGTCGTAGGTACTGTCGATGAACGAATAAACCAGGGTATCATTGGCATACAATTTGTAATCGCTGCCGGTTTTGACGAGCTTGTAGGTGTTCCAGGTGCCCAGCCCGGTCAGGATGGCCGGACTGGCCGTCCAAGTCTGGATCCAGTCGTAATGAACGGCGGTTGAATTCGAGTAATTCCAGCCTTGCACCTTGCGGACGAAGTATTTGCCTTCGCCAGAGAACATGATCTGATAGCCATTGTCGGCCTGCATGCTGGAATCGGTGACTAGCAGCAGCCCGAAGGGGCCGACATGGTCGCTGATGCGCATGCGGCTGGTGACGGTGTAGTTGGCCTTGGTCCAGGAGCGGTTGTACAAGCTCCATTCCCACCACTGGGTGTTGTCACCGCCGCCCAGCGCTTTCTGGCAAATGTAATATCCTCCGGCCACGGTCCAGGCGCTCGGTGTCCGCGGCAGCCACAAGGCGTCGGCGGCGCTGTCGAAATCGTCATGAATCTTTTCCGAGTCACCCTTCAGAACCAGGAAATAGAGCGCCGCGGCGGCGGCCAGGACGCCGACCCCGATCAGGACCAGGGGCAGGATGCTTTTTTTCTTGACCACCGGGTTGCTGGGGGCGGTTTTTTCGACGGCCATGGGCGAAGCGCTTTCATCTCCCGATGCGGCGGGCAGCGGCGCGCTGGCCAGATAGCTGAGCCAGAGGAACGTTACCAGTACGGTCAGGGTGATCCACTTCTTGTTTCTCTCCATTACTCTCATTTTACCATTCCTCCTGAATACATAAAAAGCTATATTATGGGCCAATCATAAGTGGCTTAGAATGAAAAGTCAAATGACCGGGGAGCGTTTTATTCGAACGTCGCCCAGACCTTGTCCTTCTCGCAGTGCAGCGTGATGCGGCTGTGTGCGCACAAATCGATGTTGCGCCAATAGATTTCCGTGCCTTCAGTATCCTTGACCATGATGTCCCAGGCGCAGACTTCCTCATCGCGGGAAAAACTGATATCGACTTTCTCGCCGTCCTCCAGCACATCCTCGCCCAGGACATCCTCCTGCCAGTCTTTGGCCGAGACCGGCGATACGTAGACCTCGTCGATGGTAACTCCGGTCGCGTTCACCAGGGTGAAATCCTGGTCGGCGGAATAGACCGGCAGGGATAGGACCAGCAGCAGGGAGAGAGCACTCAGCGCGGCGGTTATTTTTTTAGTCATGCAAGCCTCCATTTTTTGTTAGCCGTGAGTGTGGCAAAAAATGGTTCGGTTGTCAAACCTTTTGATCGCCCGTTTTTTCCCCGAAGGTGCGGTCGGTCAGCGCCAGGATCGGATGTTCGCTGAGGTTCCAGTAAAGACAATAACTATAGGTGTCGAGGGAATTCAACTTGATCTTGACCTCGCGGCCGTGCAGGCGCAGGCTGCAGCAGCGGCGCCCGTTGTCGTAGTAAAGGCATTCGTAACAAAACGTCTGGAATTTGGGGTCATCGGCAATCATTTTTTCGAAATAGGCCCGGCGTTCGGCGGCCAGGGGGGGCAGCAGCGCATCGAGCTGGCGGTTTTTTTTGTCGTGCCGGTTCTGGTAAATATAATAGGCGATCAGGCCGCTGAACCCGCTGATCACGGTGCCGCGGACAATCCATAACCCGAAATAGCCCGGGTAGGCGAAGGTGGCGCTGAGAATGTCCATGACGTTCATGGCGCCGATGAAGGCAAAACCAATCTTCGCCCACCACTTCCAGTCGTGGAACAGGTTGGATAAAAAGTAATTCATCGCCTGTCATTATAACAGTCTTGCAAATCAAAGAAAAAACCTTTAAACTTTATTTTCGTAAAAAATATTTCCCATCGTCCGCCAAGGAGAGAAAACATGAGAAAAAATCGTTTGCGCGCCGTTTTTATCCTCGCCGCCGCTTCGCTCCTGATGCTGGGCCAGCTTCACGCCCAGGCGCTTGAGGGGCTGAAGCGCCAGGTGACGGAGAAAACGCTGAAAAACGGCATGAAAATCATCGTCATGGAGCAGCACCTGGTGCCGCTGGTCTCCTTCCACGTCTACGCCGACGTCGGCAGCGCCCAAGAAGTGCAGGGAATCACCGGCATTTCCCATTTGCTGGAACACATGGCCTTCAAGGGCAGCACCACCCTGGGCACCAAGGATAATGCCGCCGAGGCCAAGGTTCTGGACGAGCTTGACCAGGCGTACCAGCTCCTGAGCCAGGAGGAGGGGAAGCTGAAGCCCGACGCGGCCCGGCTCGCCGAGCTGCAGAAGAAGTTCGCCGAGCTGCAGCAGCGGGCCAAGGAATTCGTCGTCAACAACGAGTATTTCGATATCATGATGCAGAACGGGGACAACGGCGTCAACGCCTACACCAGCAGCGACGCCACCCAGTACATCAACTACCTGCCGGCCAACCGGCTGGAGTTCTGGATGGCCGTCACCTCCGACCGCTTCCTCAACCCGGTCTTCCGCGAATTCTACAAGGAACGCGACGTGGTCATGGAAGAGCGGCGCCTGAGCGTGGAAACCCGCCCCAACAGCAAGCTCTTCGAGGATTTTCTGGCCACGGCCTTCAAGGCCCATTCCTATCACCACATGGTGGTCGGCCACATGTCCGATCTGAAGCACCTCACCCGCCAGGACGTCAAGGACTATTTCAAGAAGTACTATTCCCCGGCCAACCTGACCGCGGCCATTGTCGGCGACGTCGATGCGCGCGAAGTTTTCCGCCTGGCCGAGCTTTATTTCGGCCGCATCCCCAGCGATCCCAGGCCCGAACCGCTGCGCACCGTCGAGCCCGAGCAATGGGGCGAGCGGCGGCTGACGGTCGTCGCCCAATCCCAACCCATCCTGCTGTTCGGCTATCACCGCCCGGCGGTCAGCCATGGCGACGACCTGACCCTGGAAGCCCTGTCCGACATCATCGGCCAGGGCCGCTCGTCGCGCCTGTGGGAGTCGCTGGTGAAAAAGGAGAAGGCGGCCGTCGCCGTCGGCTCGATCAACGGCTTTCCCGGCAGCAAGTACCCGAACCTGATCGTGTTCTACGCCGTGCCCAGCAAGGACCGCAGCGCCGCCGAATGCCTGAAGCTGATCGACAAGGAGATCGAGCGCCTGAAGACCGAGCCGGTCACGGCCCAGGAGCTGACCAAGTTCAAGCAGGGCAAGAAGAAGGCGACCCTCGACCAGTTGAAGTCCAACGCCTCGCTGGCCTCGCTGCTCACCTACTACGACGTGGTGCTGGGAGACTGGCGCCTGCTTTTTGATGAGATCAAGCGCGTCGAACGGTTGACCGCGGCCGACGTCAAGCGCGTCGCCAATACCTACCTGGGCAGCAACAACCGCACCGTCGGCGAGCTGGTCCCGGAAGGCAAGTAAGGGGGAACACCATGAAGAAGCATCGCGTCTTATTTTTGATCCTGGCTCTGGCCCTGACGGCCGGCCTCTGGGCGCAGAAGGGTCCCAAGGATACGTTCCAGTTCGGCAAATTGAACCCGCTGCGTATGCCTGACATCAAGCAGGTCACGCTGAAAAACGGCCTGCAACTGTTCCTGGTCGAAGACCGCACCCTGCCCACCATCGACATGCGCGGCATGATCTACTCGGGTACGGTCTACGATCCTGCCGAAAAAGCCGGCCTGGCAGCCATCACCGGCGAGGTCTTGCGCAGCGGCGGCACCGAGAAAATGAGCGGCGACCAGCTCGACCGCGAGCTGGAGACCATGGCCGCATCGATCGAGACCGGCATCAACGACGAGTCGGCCTTCATCGAGGTGTCGCTGCTCAAGGAGAACCTGGACAAGGTGTTGGCGCTGACCGCCGATATCCTGCGCCGCCCCGTTTTCGCCCAGGAAAAGATCGACCTGGCCAAGATCACCCAGCGCACGGTGATCTCGCGGCGCAACGACGACATCGGCAACATCTCCAACCGCGAATTCAACAAGCTGATCTACGGCAGCCAGAGCCCCTTCGTACGCCAGAGCGAATACGCCACCATCGATGCCATCGGCCGCGAGGATATCGTCAGTTTCTATAAAACCTATTTCCATCCCAACCGCATGCTCCTGGCCGTCTGGGGCGATTTCAGCTCCAAGCAGATGGTCGGCAAGATCAAGGCCCTCCTCGGCGACTGGCCGGCCGCGACTGCGCCCAAGCCCGAGCTGCCGAAGGTCGACTACCCGTTCGTCAAAACCGTCAATTTCATCAATAAAAGCGACGTCAACCAGTCGCACATCCTGCTCGGCCACATCGGCGGCCTGATGGACAACCCCGATTTTCCGGCGCTGACGCTCATGAACCGCATTCTTTCCTTCGACCGCATGTTCAAGATCGTGCGCACCAACGAGGGGCTGGCCTATTCGGTCTGGGGTGACTACGGGGCCGGCTTCCGCACCCCCGGGGTCTTTTCGGCCGGCGCCCAGACCAAGTCCGAGTCGACGGTCAAGGCCATCAATCTGATGCTCAAGGAGATTCAGCGCATCAGCGAGCAGGAGGTCAGCGACGAGGAGCTGAACCGGGCCAAGGATCAGTTCCTCAATTCCTACGCCTTCCTGTTCGAGACGAAAGCGCGGGTGATCAACCGGGTGCTGACCTACGCCTACTACGGCTACCCCCTCGATTTCGCCCAGCAGATCTTCAAGCGCATCGAATCGGTCGGCAAGGCCGACATCCTCAAGGCGGCCAAGCAGTGGCTGAAGCCCGAACTGGTGCAGATCCTGGTGGTCGGCAAGCAGGCCGACTTCGACCAGCCCCTTTCCACTCTCGGAACCGTGCGCGACATCGACATCACCATCCCGGTGCCGAAAACCGAGGCCGGACCAACGGCCAGCGCCGAGAGCCTGACCCAGGGGAAAGCGATTTTGGAGAAGGCGATCCAGGCCATGGGCGGCAGCGATAAGATCAAGGCGGTCAAGACCACCTTCAGCAAGGGCGACATGGTCACCCAGGGGATGACCTTGCCGGTGGAAATGGTCATCGCCTACCCGGACCGGGCCAAGTTCACCATCGACACCCCCGGCGGCCAGATGGTGATGCGCGTGTGCAACGGCAAGGGCAAGGCGCAGACGCCGCAAGGGCTTTTCCCCCTGCCCGAGCCCCAGGTGAAGAACATGCTGGAAAACATGATGCGCGACCCGGTCTGCGTCTGGCAGAACCTCGACAAGTACCAGGTGCAGCTGGTGGGCGAGAAGAAGTTCTACGACCAGGACGTTTTCGACCTGCTCCTCAGCGGCCCGGTCAGCTGCCATTACCTCGTCGACAAGAAGTCGCTGCAGATCGTCGGCTGCCAGTACCAGGGCATGACGCAGAGCGGCCCGGCCGCCATGGAGGACGCCTCCTCCGATTTCCGCGCCGTGGACGGCGTCATCCTGCCGTTCAAGAACGTGGCCCGGGCCGACGGCCAGGTCGCCACGGAAATGACCGTCAAGGAATTGAAATTGAACGTGGCCGTCAGCGAGGCCGATTTCAAGAGCGAATAGAACTGGTTCCGGGCGGTAGTTCCGCTCCGCTTATTCCCGCACCAGCTCCACCCTGCGGTTCTGGGCGCGGCCCAGCTCGCTGGCGTTGTCGGCGACCGGCTTACCGGCGCCGAAGCCTTTCGTCTTCAGCCTGCCGCCGTCGATCCCCCCGGCCACCAGGCAGGCCTTGACCGAGTCGGCCCGCTGCTGCGAGAGGGTGAGGTTGTGGCTGTCGTTGCCGGTCGAATCGGTGTGGCCCTCGATGGTCACTTTCCAGCCCGGCTCGTCCTTGAGCACGCCCAGGACCTCGTCGAGAACCGGCCTGGATTCGGAGCGGATGACGGCCGAATCAATGTCGAAGAGGATGCCGTAGACGCGCGCCCGCCCCTCGTTGAGCAGCTTCTTCTTCACTTCGCCGCCCAACGAACCCGACCAGTGGGGGCAGCCGCCGACCGCGTCGCTCAGTTTGTCACCGTCCCAACGGCCGTGGGGCGCCTGGTCGGCCCCTTCTTGGTGCCACCAGTAGCCGCGGAAGCTCTTGCCGTCGGTGGCGAAGACCATGACCGCCGGACCGGTGGATTTCCCTTCGTTCTCGCGCCAGGTGAGCTTCATCACCCGCCCCTCGATGGCGCCGTCGAGTAGGCCGTCGTTGGACTCATAACAGCCAAGCAGCGCTGTCCCCTGCTGGCGCAGATGAAACTTGGAATAGGAGGATTCGTAGGTGCCGGAAACGTTTCCCGCCGGAGGGGCGACGGCGGGTTTGGCGCCGTAGCCGCGGAAGCCGAGCAGCTCGGTCCACGATTCGCTGCCGTAGTTGTTTTTAATGGTCAACCGCACCCAGCGGCCGCTGACCGGCTTGGCCGCCTTGAACGACTGTTGGTCGGCCTTGGCCGCGAGGCCGGCCTGCAGGACGGCCTGGAAGCCGGACGCCTTGTTGGCGGCGGAGACCTCGACCATCACGTCCTTCGCCCCCGCTCCATCCTCGTCGATGCCCCCGGTGTCGAACTCGAAGCGCTCGAGCACGGCGGCTGCGACCATTTCGAAGACGAAGACGTTGTTCTGCGTTTTGCCTTCCGTACAGGCCCAGCCCGACTCGGGGCTTTCGTCGAGCAGGGCTTCGACTGGCCAGCCGCCGTAAGAGGCAGGCTCCACGACCGGCAATGTCCCCTCTTGCAGCGACAGCAGGTTAGCGATTTCCTTTTGCCCCTGGGCGAACGAGGTCCCGTATGGTATGCGCTAAAGACAGCGATGACGATCAAAGACAATACGATGCGTTTTTTCATCCTTCCACCTCCATCGATTGGCTCCAGCATAACGCCGGGGCGATCGTTTGTAAAGGTTGTTGCGTTTTTTTGCCCTGTCGAATAAAAATGACGGTCTTCTTACCCGTACGAAGCGCAATCACTCATATGCTGTACGGAATGGTGGAGTAGGGAATCGCCATATGCTATATTTACTACAATGCCTATAAAGACCAGGGTGAAGATCTGCTGCATCGCCTCCGAAGAAGAGGCCCGGATGGCCGTCTCCTTCGGCGCCTCGGCCCTTGGGCTGGTCGCCGCCATGCCCAGCGGCCCGGGGCCGATCCCAGACGACCTCATCCGGCGCATCGCCACCTCGGTGCCGCCGCCCATCGCCACTTTCCTGCTGACCTGCGAGAGGTCGGCCGAGGCCATCATCGCCCACCATCGCCGCACCCTGACCAACACCCTCCAGCTGGTTGATGCCCCAGAAAAAGGGGCCTATGTCGCGATCAGGAAGGAATTGCCCTATGTCAAGATCGTCCAGGTCATCCATGTCCGCAACGAGAAATCGGTTGACGAAGCGCTCGCAGCCGCGACGCAAGCCGATGCCCTGCTGTTGGACTCCGGCAACCCCGCCTTGGCCGTCAAGGAACTTGGCGGCACCGGCCGCGTCCACGATTGGCGCTTGAGCCGCCGCATCGTCGAGCAATCCCCAGTGCCCGTTTTCTTAGCTGGCGGCCTCAACGCCGGCAACGTCCGCGAAGCGATTGATCAAGTTCAACCTTTTGGCGTCGACTTGTGCAGCGGAGTCCGCACCGATGGCCATCTGGATCCGAATAAATTGGAAGAGTTCTTTAATGCTCTCTGGGAATAGAAAATAGTCGGTGGCCAACGGGATCAGGAGATCTGATCAGTATGATACGCCGAGGAGCGGTCGGTGGCGAGCAATGACCAAGCCAGGGCGCCGCAGTAGCCGCTCTCTCTGGCCGTAGCCGCGATCGCCGCAGCCGGTCGGGCCGAATTCCGGGTCGGGAACTCGCCGAGAAGCAGGGGGCGGTCGAGGCGAAGCTCCGAAACCGGGCGCTCCAAAGGTGCTTTCTCCTGCCAGCGGTCGTACCAGTGCACCTGGTAGAAATCGAGGCCAATAAAGCGCACCAGCGGCAACCCGGCCGCATTGCCCAACCCGACCGTGGCCAGCTGGCCGGTGCAGCGATGGACCAAGCGGGCTGTTTTCCTGATGAAGCGGCGCATGGACAAAAAGGGGACGGCGTTGCCGCCGAAGCCGCGCGTGGCCCACTCGGGCTCGTTGACGATGTCCCAGGCCAGGATCTCACGCGAGCGGCCGTAGCGCATAAGGATGGGCCGGATGACCCGTCGCAGCAGTGCCCGCTGCTTGTAGGGCTTGGCGACAACCTGGCGCCGGTCGTGGACCTGGACGCCACGGATCGTCTCGGCCTTGGCGAACCAGAGGAAATCGAGCAGGACGAATATAATCTTTAAATCGGCTTCCGCGGCGATTTCCAAGGCGGCGTCGATGTCAGCGAACAAGCGCTCGTCGGTCCCGAGCGGGGTTCCGGCCCGGTTGAAGTGGATGCCGGCGCGGCCGTCGCATAGGAGGAACCAGCGGACGAAACGTATGCCTCC
>JAPKZL010000217.1 GCA_026393795.1 Candidatus Aminicenantes bacterium
TTTTGAATTTGTTATCTAAGGCTCTTATCTCCCCCTTGCGGGGGACTTCGCAGTTCTGCTGGGTCATGGCAATGAGACTCCGGTTTTCTTGGATATCTCTTTTAGAAGGCCGATGCCCATGTCCCAGTTGTGGCAGGGAACCGGCACGACCAGGCCGTTCTTTTCCATCATGAAATGCGAGCCTTTCACCCGCACTACTTTCCAGCCGTGCTGTTTCAATGCTTTCACCACATCCTTGCCTTTCACAAATCAGTAATACATCATAAATGGTGTTTTGTCAACAAGGTATGTCAATTTTCCAATGATGTAAGGGCGACCGGCCGGTCGCCCCTACGATAATCCTCAGGTCAGGTTTTTCAGATATTCGACCAGCAGGCGCACGCCGAATCCGGTCGCCCCTTCGGCGGCCAGCCAGAAACCGGGCTTGCTCAGGAAAGCCGTGCCGGCGATGTCCAGGTGGGCGAAGGGGACGGAGCCGGTGAACTCGTTCAGGAACAGGCCGGCTTTGATGGAAGAAGCGCCGTGGTAGTCGGCGTTTTTAAGGTCGGCGATCTTGGCCGTGATGTCCCGGCGGTACTCGCTGAACAGGGGCAGCTCCCAGAGCAGTTCTCCGCAGGCGTCGCCGGCCTGCAGCAGCTCGCTGCGCAATTTCCTGTTGCGGCACATCAAGCCGGCGATGCCGTCGCCGAGGGCGGTGACGATCGCTCCGGTCAGGGTGGACAGTTCGATGATGGCGTCCGGTTTTTCCCGGCTGGCAATGATCAGGGCGTCGGCCAGGATCAGCCTCCCCTCGGCGTCGGTGTTGACGATCTCGACCGTTTTCTTGTTGGCGTAGGTGATGATGTCGCCCGGCTTGTAGGCCCTGGCCCCGGGCATGTTTTCAGCCACGGCGGCCAGGGCGGTCACCTGGAACGGCAGGCGCAGCACGGCCGCGCTCCTGACAACGGCCAGGGCCACCGCCGCTCCGGCCATGTCGCTTTTCATCTCTTCCATGCTGGCCCCGGCGAGCTTGATGTTCAGGCCGCCCGAATCGAAGGTGATGCCCTTGCCGACCACCACCACCCGGCGCGAGGCGTTTTCCGGGGCGTAGTCCAGGCGAATCAGGGCCGGCGAACAGCAGGCGGCGGCGCCGACCGCCAGCAGCCCGTTCAGCCCGTGCTCGGCCAGCTCGTCTTTCCTGAAAACGGTCAGCGCCAAGCGGTGCTCCCGAGCCAGGGCGGTCGCCGTCTGCACCAGCGTGTCGGGGGTGATCCGGGCCGGGATCTCGTTGACCAGGTCGCGGCAGAAGACCACGCTGCGGTTGATCGTTTCCCTTTCCCTGGCCGCGGCAGCGTTGAAAGGCATTTTGTCCCGGCAGAACAGGTCGAGGCGTTGCACGGGTTTGTTCTTTTTGCGCAGGTAGCGGTCGAAAGCGTAGTTGTTCAGGTGCAGGTAATCGATCAGATTGAGGAGAAACGGATTTGAAAGCGGGGGGCGGGCGCTGATGTACAGCAACGCGCGGCTGACGCGCTTTTCCCGCAGCTGCAGCATGATGCGGCAGGCCAGGGCGCGGGCGTCGGCCGGACGGTTGCTCCGCCCGGCACCGACGAGGAGGAACTGGCGCCGGCCGGAGGGCGAATGGCAGAACAGCGCGTCGTTGTTTTTGGGCAGCGTTTTCTTCTGCCGCAGCAGCTCGGCCAGCTCCGGGAATTCCCGCCCGATGGCGCTGACAACGGTCGGGGAAAGGCCGCGGAACAGGGGGATGACAATGGTCCCGGACCGTTGGGGGTCCAGTTTGGCGATTTTGCTTATTTTCATTTCATTCCCGCCGGTTTTTCGCGAAAGTGGTCGAAACCGAAGACGGCGACCTGCAAAGGACGTCCGTCCTCGCGCACGAGCAGGCGCCGTCCTGCCGTGACCCGGCCGATGACATGGTAGGCCATCTTCGTCTGACGCAGGCGGCTTTCACGGCGGGGGGATACGGCGAACAGCAACTGGTAGTCCTCGCCGCCGGCCAGCACCAGTTCTTTTTCAGAACAGTGCTGCTGCCGGCACGCCCGCCGGAAGGACGGTGAAATTGGAATTTTCCCGTAATCGATCTCGGCGCCGGTCCCCGAGGCTGCCAGCAGGCGGGAAAGGTCCAGGAGCAGTCCGTCGGACACGTCGATCATGGCGCTGGCGTAAGCGGAAAGCAGCAGCCCCTGAGCGCACTGCGGCTGCGGCTTCTGGTGAGTGCGGATGAAAGGGGAGCGCGTCACGCCGGCGAGCAGCTGTTTCAGCCCCAGGGCCGATTCCCCGGTCGGGCCGGTGACGGCGATCAGGTCGCCGGGCCGGGCGCCGCTGCGCAGGACCGGTTTTTGGCACTGGCCGATGATGGTGATGGCGATGGACATTTTCTGCGCGCGCGAGTAGTCGCCCCCGGCCAGCTCGACGTCCCATTCGCGGCAGCCCTGGCGCAGGCCGGCGAAAAACTGATGCAGGTCGCGGCCGGTCAGGCGCCCGGGAAAACCGAGGCCGAGATAGAAATACTGGGCCCGGCCGCCCATGGCGGCAATATCCGACACGTTCACCGCCAGCGCTTTCAGGGCCAGCTGGCGCAACGAGATGTCCTGGAGGCGGAAATGGACGTCCTCGATCAGGATGTCGCAACTGACCAGCTGAAAATGGCCGTTGCTGCGGACGACCGAGGCGTCATCGCCGATGCCCAGGCCGCGGCGAAAGGGGAATTGCCTCTTCAAATAGGCGACAAATTTCTGTTCGTCCATTAAAATATCTTTTTGATCAGAGCGGCGTTGACGGCATCCTTGAAATCCGATACAAAGATGAAGCTCATGGCCTGAATAGGCCCGTTTTTGAGCTCGCTCAGGTCCTTCTTGTTCTTGTCGGGCATGATGATGGTGCGGATGCCGGCCCGGCGCGCCGAGAGGACTTTCTCCTTGATGCCGCCCACGGGCAGGATCTTGCCGCGCAGGGTGATCTCGCCGGTCATGGCGATCTCGCGGTTCACGGCGATGCCGGTAAAGGCCGAGATCAGGGCGGTGGCCAGGGTGATGCCGGCCGAGGGCCCGTCCTTGGGGATGCCGCCCTCGGGGATGTGGATGTGGATGTCGTTCTTCTCGAACGTCTCCGCGGCCAGATGCAGCTGGCCCGCCGAGGCCTTGATCAGGCTCAGGGCGGCGCTGGCCGATTCCTTCATCACATCGCCCAGCGACCCGGTCAGGATCAGCGTTCCCTTGCCGGGAACCAGCTTGACCTCGATGAACAGGATGTCGCCGCCGTACGGGGTCCAGGCCATGCCGGTGGCCACGCCCACCGCGCTCTCCTCCAGCAGCTGGTCGCGGAACAGCCTGGGGATGCCGGCGTATTTTTCAAGGTTGCGGCCGGTGATCTTGTACAGCTTCTTCTCGCCCAGGGCGACCTTGTGGGCCACTTTGCGGCAGATGCCGCCGATCTCCCTTTCCAGGTTGCGCACGCCCGCCTCGCGGGTGTAGAGGGCGATGATGTTTTTCAACGCCCCGGGGGTGAACTCGATCCAGTGCGCGTGCAGCCCGTTGGCCTCGATCTGGCGCGGGATCAAGTGGCGGCGGGCGATCTCGATCTTCTCCTCCTCGGTGTAGCCGTGGATCTCGATGACCTCCATGCGGTCGCGAAAGGCCGGCTGGATGGGTTCGATCAGGTTGGCGGTGGTAATGAACAGGACCTTGGAGAGATCGAACGCGACGCCCAGGTAGTGGTCGGTGACGGAGTTGTTCTGCTCCGGGTCGAGTACTTCCAGCAGGGCCGAGGACGGATCGCCGCGGAAATCCTGGCCGATCTTGTCCACCTCGTCCATCATGAACACCGGGTTGTCCGAGGCGGCGTTTTTCAGCTCCTGGATGATTTTTCCGGGCAGCGCCCCGACGTAGGTGCGGCGGTGGCCGCGGATCTCGGCCTCGTCATGGACCCCGCCCAGGGAAATGCGCACGAATTTCTTGTTCAGGGCCCGGGCGATCGACTTGCCCAGCGAGGTCTTGCCGACCCCGGGCGGGCCGACGAAGCACAGGATGGGGCCGTGGGTCTTGGCGCTCAGCTTGCGCACGCTCAGGTATTCCAGTATCCGCTCCTTGACCTTTTCCAGGCCGTAGTGGTCGTGGTTCAATATGGCCTTGGCCCGCTTCAGGTTCATGTTGTCCTTGCTGGAAACCCCCCAGGGCAGTTCGAACATCCAGTCCAGGTAGGTCCGTATCACCGAGCTCTCGGCCGATTCCGGGTGCATCTTTTTAAGGCGCTCGATGTTCTTTTCGGTCTCCTTGTGGGCGGCTTCGGACATTTTCGTTTCATCCAGTTTTTTCTGGTAGGCGTTGATCTCGTCGGCGTTCTCGGCTTCTTCGCCCAGCTCCTTCTTGATGGCCTTCAGCTGCTGGCGCAGGAAATATTCCTTCTGGTTCTTGTCCATTTCGCCCTGGGCCTTGACGTTGATCTGGTTCTGGATGTTGAGCATTTCGATCTCGTAATTCAAAAATTCGTAGACCTTGCCCAGCCGCTTGAGCGAGTTGACCTCCTCCAGGATGCGCTGCGAATCCTGGATTTTCAATTCCAGGTTGGCGGCGATGATGTCGGCCAATTTCCCGGGTTCCTCGATGTTTTCGGCGATGATCAGGATTTCATTGGAGATGGACTTTCCCAGCTTGCCGGCCTGCTCGAACTTCTGGCGCACGTTCTTGATCATGGCCTTGTCTTCCAAAGTCAGCGGGCCCGGCTCCTCGTCCTCCTGCGGCTCGACTTCGGCTTGCATGATCTTGCCGTCGTCGTTCAAAGTCCGCACCTTGACCCGGGAGATGCCCTGGACCAGCACGCGCATGCGTCCGTCCGGGAGCTTGAGCATGCGCACGATCAGGGCCACCGTGCCGTACTGGTACAGCTGCTCCGCGCTCGGGTCCTCGACGTTCATGTCCTTCTGGGTCAAGAGCAGGATCAGGCGGTCGCTGTTCAGGGCGGAATCGACGGCTTTCTTGGACTTGGCCCGGCCGACGTACAGCGGCACGATCATGTAGGGGAAGACGACGATGTCGCGCAACACCAGGACGGGCAGCTTCTCCGGGATGGCTATCTTTTCCAGCCTCTCTTCCTTTTCCGTACTTGGGGTGATGCCTTTTTGTTCTTCAGCCATGGGTCACCTCGTCACTTGATTTCCACGGAGACTTCAGCTATGACTTTCTTGCAGATCTCAATAATCAGGACGCCGTTTTCCATATGCGATGTGATCTTGTTGGTGTCCAGCGGGAAATCGATGACAATTTTCTTGTAGAAGGCTCCGAATTCCCGCTCGAACAGGTAGTAGGTCACCAGCCCCTGGTCGAGGCGGGATTGCTTCTTGATGCCCTTGAAGATCAACTCCTGGTTGTTGAGCAGGGTGATGGAGACATCGTTCTTGTCGACGCCGGGAAGCTCCATTTCGATGATCAGGGAATCCTGCGTTTCGACGATATTGGTGTTCGGCTTCCAGTCGATATGGGTGCTGATGCCGGAGGGAAAATTCTTGCTGATCTCGATCTCGAAAAAAGGATAATGCTTTTTTGCCAATCACTCCTCCTTTTTCTAAAGGCTGTGCAGCTCGGTCAGGAACTCCTGCAGGCTCTTGAATTCCAGGTAGACCGAAGCGAAGCGGACATAGGCTACCTTGTCCATGGTTTTCAATTTTTCCATGATCATTTCGCCGATGCGCTCGGAGCGCACTTCCCGTTCCGAGCGCGAGAAAAACTCTTCGACCTGGCTGGCCAGCTGCTCGATCTGCTTGGTCTGCACCGGCCTTTTCTCCATGGCCCGATACAGCCCCTTGCGGATCTTGTCGATGTCGAACGGTTCGCGCCGGCCGTCCTTCTTGACCACCATCAGCGGTATGTTTTCGATTTTTTCGTAGGTGGTGAAGCGCTTGCCGCAGCCGAGGCATTCGCGGCGGCGCCGGATGTAAAGGCCGTCCTTACTTTCCCTGGTTTCGATCACCTTGTCGGCGATTTTAGAGCACTGTGGACAGTTCATCTTTTTTTTTCAACCTAGAGATAATTTTAAAATTCAACCCCTCGCGCCAGAGGGCAATAAGGCCAAGAGTGATCGGCATGGCCAGGAGCAGGAAATGGAAAAGAATGGTGAACGCCACCGCCGTCGCGGGGCTGGCGCTGCCCAGGCCGGTCAGGGCGTATTTGCAAGCCAGATCCAAGCTTCCGGCCATGCCCGGGGTGGGAATCGCCGCCGAGACGAAAATGACCGCCAGGAAGGGGATGGTGGTCGGCAGGTCCATGGCCAATCCGGAGAATCCCCGCATCAGCAGCCAATAGGAAAACAAGATGATCGACCAGTGCAGCAGGGAGAGACAGCCGACCTTCAGCAGGCCCGCCCAACCCAGGTCCAGGTTCAGGGCCTTGATGAAATGGACGGCGAAGGAGACCGCCTTTTCGCGACCGCGTGCCGGCAGCAACCGGACCAGGGCGCGGATGAGCCGCTCGGTGCGCGGGGAGAATCTCTTCGAGTTGGCCAGGGTGATGATGGCGAACAGCAGCAGCACCGCCGGGAGCAGCAGCAGGACCAGCGTTCTCAGCTTGAGCAGCGTCGGTGACGGCCGCCCCAGGCCCAGGCCGAGGTAGACGAGCAGCATGAGCATGACCGTGAGCAGGTCGAACAGCCGTTCATTGATGATGGTGGCGATGGCCTGGCTCTTTTTGATCTCTTCCTTTTCGGCGAGCATGACCGGCCGGGCGATCTCGCCCAGCCGCCCGGGCAGCAGGTAGGAAACCATGAAGCCGATCAGGGTGAAATTCAGCAGGCTGGCGATGGCGATGTTTTTTTTGAAGGGGCTGAGCAGAACCCCCCAGCGACAGGCGCGGACGATGTATTGCGGCAGCGCCAGCAGCAGGAAGGCGAGCGGGTAGAGGAGCGGGATCGTCCGCCATATTTTTCTTATTTCGGGAAAATCGACGCGCTGCAGGAATAAAAAGACGAACAGGGCGGACAGGCTAAGGATCAGCGTTACTTTCCAGAGTTTCATCTCCCGCCATGGTAATATTTTTCCCCCGGCGTGTCAAACGGGAGCGCGGAGTTGAAACAGCGGCGGCGGCCTAGGCGGTGTGCTCGGGCAGGAACAGGATGAAGGTCGTGCCCGCGTTTTTTTCGACCTCGATTTCGATCCAGCCGGCGCACTCCTCGATGATCTCCTTGACTGTCGTCAAACCCAGGCCGGTGCCCTTGTCGCCCTTGGTGGTGAAGTACGCTTCGAAGATCTTGCCGATGACCTTTTCGTCGATGCCTGTGCCGTTGTCGGATATCCGGGTGCGAATGTAGTTCTTTGCTTCCCGGGAGATGAAAATACGGTCGACGCTGATGCGGATCAGGCCCCTGTCCCGCTGCGCGGCCCAGATGGCGTCCTTGGCGTTGATCAGCACGTTGAACAGCGCCAGTAGGAATTTCTCCTTGTTCATCAGCACGGTCAGGGTCTTGTCGGTGATCGCGGTTTCGACTTCGATCCTCTTCAGCACGGTTTTCCCGAGCAGGTTGAGCACGGTTTCGATGGCGCCGCCCACGTTCACCCGCTCCTTTTTCAGCTTCTCCTTTTTCGAAAAATCCAGGATGTCCTTGCCCAGGTTGAAGGCGCGCAAGGCCACGTCCTCGATCATCTGCGTGCGCTTGAAGTTGGGGTGGCCGTGGCCGACCTCCTTTTTGAGCATGCTCAGGTGGCCGAGCAGGCTGGTCATCAGGTTGTTGAACTCATGGGTGAAGCGGCTCAGCAGCTCCCCCAGCGTCCCGAGTTTCTTGGCATGCAGCAGCTTTTCCTCCAGCTCGAATTTTTCGCTGACGTCTTCTATCTGCAGGACCAGGGCCGGCGCGCCGGGCAGCTGGATCTTGTACATGGTCAGGCGCAGAACTTTTTCACTGCCGTCGGGGTGGACCACCGAAAAACCGTCGTAAAAACAGGGCTTGCCGCTCAGCAGCACCTTGAAGTAGTCCTCCTTCAGCGTGTGCAGCAGCGGCAGGTATTCGAACAGCTGCTTGTCCTTGAACTGGTCCAGCGGCCGGGCCAGCATTTTTTCAGCCGCCGGGTTCATGGTGATGACCTCGGCGCTCTCGTTGCCGATGACGATCGCCGAAGGGGAATACTCGACGATTTTTTCAAAGAACTGCTG
>JAPKZL010000218.1 GCA_026393795.1 Candidatus Aminicenantes bacterium
AAATCGCCGGTGGAAGGCTATGCCGACATCCTGATCATGCCCAACATCGAGGCGGGCAACATTTTCTACAAGGCGACCACCATACTGGCCAAGGGCATGCTCGCCGCCGTGGTCACCGGGGCCTCTTTCCCGGCCATCCTGACGTCGCGCGCCGACGATGACGATTCGAAGTATTATTCGATCGTGCTGGCGGCCGCGCTGGTATAAAGGAAATTGGTTGACGGCAGACGGTGGACGGTTGACGGTAAGAAAAAGGCAATTTCAAAAATTGTAGATACCTGTAATTTCTAGGCTTTCTTGCCGTACACCGTTTACCGTAAACCGTACACCAAGTTCTATTCTTCGTCGCCCTTGAATCCCATATGTTTTTCCTCGTAACCCGCCGGTATTTCGAAGAAGCCGGCGGGGAAACTTTTGCTGCCGACCGAGAGCACTTCCATGGTCTGGCGGCTCGTTACCTTGGCATTGCCCTTCTTGTCGATGGACGTGTTCACGGTGATCATCTTCAGGGGAAAGCCCAGTTCGGCATCGGCCTTTATCTGTTCTTCAATCATTTTGTCCAGGTCTTCCATGCCGGTCTTGAAATCGCGGAAACGGAATGCTTCGCCCATCTCGGCCATGCCCTTGAACTTGGCGGTCGACCATACTTCCTTTTCGATCTTTTCATGGCTCTTGCTCTTGATGAAGACGACCTTGACTTCCATGTCGTATTCCATGAGCTGCTTGCTATGCAGGCAGGGATAACCCAAAACCATTGCCGGCCCGAGTTTTTCATTGTTGACCACGGGGTTCTTGATCTTGATCTTGATCAGCTTGCCTACTACGCCGGTCATCTGGAAAATGGCGTTCAACGGCAGCTGCGAGTATGTCTTTTCAGCCGGATTCACCAGGTAGAGAGTGTTATCCTCGGCCTTGAACAGCCAGTAGGAACCATTCTGGAACATGTCGTTCTCATCGGCCACGCTCTCGAATATCTGCTTGACGTTGCCGCCGCTGGCGCACACCTGCATGACGATCGTGTTGCTCTGCCCCTTGGCTTGGGCTTCGATCACCGTCTTGGTCCGCCATTCGACGCCGGCGAAAACGGTCATGGCAAAAACAACAAGTAAAATTACAATGAATATTCTTTTCATATGAATCCCTCCTTTGGTTTCCTGTAATACTATACAGTTTTTTTGCCGTTTTGAAAAGACTTTTTATCTCGAATCGTAGAGGCACGGCGCGCCGTGCCCCTACCTGAAACCCAAATGAAATCATTAATTTAACCGATCACCACAGTTTTAATGTTCACGAACTCCTTGATGCCGTAAGCGGAAAGCTCGCGGCCGTAGCCCGAGTTCTTGATGCCGCCGAAGGGCAGGCGCGGGTCGGAGCGGACCATGCCGTTGATGAAAACCATGCCCGCTTCGATCGTTGCCGCCATTCTCTCGCCGACCGCCCGGTCCTGGGTCCAGATGCTGGCCCCGAGGCCGAAGGGAGTGTCATTGGCAATGCGCAGGGCTTCAGCCGCATCGGCGGCGCCGATCAGGGCGGCTACCGGTCCGAACAGCTCCTCGTCATAGGCCGGCATGCCCGGGGCGACGTCGCCCAGCACGGTGGGCTGAAAGTAATAACCGGGCCGGTCCCCCAGCCGCTTGCCGCCGACCAGAATGCGGGCGCCACGGTCGACCGATCCGCGCACCTGGCGTTCAAGTTCATCCACCAGGTCGGCCCGGGCCAGCGGCCCGACGTCGTTGCCCTCGTCCAAGATCGGCGCTTCGACGATAAAGCGCTTGGCGGCGATGCAGCTCTGGCCGGTGTTGATCATGCGGGCGTTGACGGCCGTGGCCAGGCATTTCTCCAGCGGGGCGTCGGCCAGGACGATGAAGGGATCGCTGCCGCCGAGCTCCAGGACCATCTTTTTCAAGTGCCGCCCGGCCAGTTCCGCCACCCGGCGCCCGGCCGCCTCGCTGCCGGACATGGTAACGGCATCGAGCCAACGATGGTCGATCAAAGGCTCCACCAGGTCGGGGCCGATGAGCAGCGTGGTAAAAACATGCTCGGGGAATCCGGCTTGCCTGAAAATTTTCCCGATGGCTTGAGCGCAGCCGGGGACGTTTGAGGAATGCTTGAGCAGGCAAACGTTTCCGGCCATCAGCGCCGGGGCGGCGAAGCGGAAGACCTGCCAGAAGGGAAAATTCCAGGGCATGATAGCCAGGATCGTCCCCAGCGGATCGAAACGGACATAGCCCGTCTCGCTTCCAGAAATGACGGCCTCGGGGCTGAGCATTTTTTCAGCGTTTTCGGCGTAATGACCGCAGACGGCAGCGCATTTTTCAATTTCCGCCCTGGCCTGGAGAACGGGCTTGCCCATCTCGAGGCTCATCAGCCTCGCCAGTTCCCCCTTCTCCTTTTCCAAGATCCGCGCCGCCTGCTGCAACAAGCCACGGCGCTGGGCGAAGCCGCTTTGCCGCCAACTGGAAAAGGTTCGGTGGGAGTTTTCCAGCTCGGCCTCAACCTGTGTCCACGATTGCGTTTCATAGGTTCTGCCCTTTTCGCCGCTGGCCGGATTGATCGATTGCATCGACATGATGGTCTCCTGTTTCAAGAATTGCCTTTTGCGCACAGGAGAAGGATTTGCAAGCAGGCGCGTTTTTCCTCCTGAGCGCGCGGGTCGGAGCGATTGGCGAGACGGCGGAGCTTGCGGCCGAATTTCCAGGCGAGGTATTTTTTCAACAGCCGCAAGGAGAAGTCACGCCCGTATTTTCGATACATGTACAGCTGGCTTTTGCGGTACTCGAGCCAGACGGCCGGCGCATCGGCCACGCTGCGGCCGCGAAGGTGCTTTACCGCGGCGCCGGTGAAATAGACGACACGCTTGCCCATGGCGCGCACCCGCAGGCACAGGTCGTGGTCTTCGAAGTAAAGGAACATGTTTTCATCGAATGGGGAGTGGGCGGTGAACAATTCCCTGCGCGTCAGCAGGCAGGCGCCGCTGACCCAGGAAGTGGCTTTCAAGAAAGGCTTGCCGCGGTGCCGGGCGTAGCGCAGTCGTTCGACCAGCGGGGCCAGGCATTTTTGGTAGAACTCGGCCGGCAGGGAAATCGTCGCACCGTAGGAAAGCTGAAAGGAGCCGTCGGAATTGACGAGCAGCGGGCCGAGCACGCCGATGCGCCGGTCATGTTCGAGCACATTGACCATGGCGGCGACGGCGGGACCGATCACTTCGGCGTCGCTGTTCAAAAAAAGCAGGTACTCGCCCCGGGCCGCGGCGGCGCCGCGGTTGTTGGCCCAGCCGAAGCCGTGGTTGGCCGGGCTGCGGATCACGCGGATGTCGTGAAAATAGTCGTTGAGGAATTCCTGCACGTCGCCGGCGGAATGGTTGTCCACCACGATGATCTCGTGGGCAAACGGCGGCGGGCTGGCCTTGAGGGCGTCCATGGCGGCCTTCAGCACTTCGATCTGGTTGAAGCTGACGATGACGATTGAACATTTCAGCGCCGCCAACGCCGGGTCACTCGAGGATGATCTTTCCGGCATTGCCCGAAAGCCCCACTTCGAAAGCGGCCTTGAAATCCTCCATCTTGAAGCGATGGGTGATCAGCGGCTTCAGATCGACCCGGCCGGAAACCAGCAGGGCGTCCATCTGGTACCAAGTTTCGAACATGCGCCGGCCGTTGATGCCCTGGACGGTCACGCCCGGGAAAATGATATCCTTGGCCAGGTCCATGGTGATCGGCTGGGCGGGAATGCCGAGCAATGAAAAGCGTCCGTTCTTGCGGATGGAACGGAAGCCCTGAGCGATGGCCGCCGGGTGGCCCGACATTTCCAGCACGACGTCCACCCCCTGTCCATTGGTCAGGGCGGCGACGACCTCGGCCGGGTTTTCGCTGCTGGGGTCGATCACCCGGTCGGCCCCCATCTTGACGGCCAGTTCGCGGCGGAAGGGCATGACCTCGCTGACCAGCACCTGGGAGGCGCCGGCGGCCTTGCAGACCGGAATGGCGGCAATGCCGATCGGGCCGCCGCCGAGAATCAGGAATGACTTTCCCACCGTGGCGCCGGCCATGACCGTGTGCACGGCATTCCCGAACGGATCGTAGATGGCCGCGAACTCCGGGTCGATCCCCTTGGGCACCCGCCAGAGGTTCGCTTCTGGGACGGCCAGGTAGTCGGCAAAACAGCCGTCGCCGTCCACGCCGAGGATGACCACATTCTCGCACAGGTGGGCGTTGCCGGTGCGGCACTGGAAACACTGGTTGCAGACCACGTGCATCTCGGCCGTCACCAATTCTCCGACCCGGTAGTGGCGGACGTCGAGACCGGTCTCGACGATGGCGCCGTAAAATTCGTGGCCGGTGGTCAGGGGCGGCTTCAGCCGGTTCTGCGACCACTCGTCCCATTTGTAGATATGGAGATCGGTGCCGCAGATCGCCCGCTTGTGGACCTGGATCAGCACGTCGTTGGCCTTGACGGCAGGAATGGGCACCTCATGCAGTTCCAGTCCGGGCCCGGGCCGCATTTTTCTCAGTGCCTTCATTTTTCCAGTCATGATGGGTCTCCTTCTTTTTAATGCCGAGGAAACCCCATCATATAATTTTTAGCGCCCGAATTCAAGTGCCCCGCTTACTCCCTGATCCCCAGCTGCTCGAGCAGGAAGGCATACTGGAAGGCGACCTCGCGCAGCCGCCGGAAGCGCCCCGAGGCGCCGCCATGGCCGGCATCCATGTTGGTCTTGAGAATGAGCGGATTGCGGTCGGTCTTGGTGACGCGCAGCTTGGCCACCCACTTGGCCGGCTCGAAATACTGCACCTGGGAGTCGTGCAGGCCGGTGGTCACCAGCAGCGCCGGGTAGGCCTTGGCGCGGACGTTGTCGTAGGGCGAATAGGAGAGCATGTATTCGTAGCACTCGGGCCGGTTGGGATCGCCCCATTCGTCGTACTCGGCCGTGGTCAGCGGGATGCTGCTGTCGAGCATGGTGGTGACCACATCGACAAAGGGAACGCCGGCAATGACGGCGTGGAACAGGTCGGGCTGCAGGTTGACCACGGCGCCCATGAGCAGGCCGCCGGCGCTGGCGCCCTCGGCGCAGAGTTTGGCCGGTGACGTGTAGCGGTGGCGCACCAGGTACTCGGCGCAGGAAATGAAATCGGTGAAGGTGTTGATCTTCTTGAACAGCTTGCCGTCCTCGTACCAGCTGCGTCCCATTTCCTGCCCGCCGCGGATATGGGCGATGGCATAGATGAAGCCGCGGTTGAGCAGGCTCAGCACGTTCGAGTTGAAATAGGGATCGCTGGAATAGCCGTAGGAACCATAGCCCTCGAGGAGCAACGGATTCTCGCCGTCGCGTTCCATGCCCAGCTTGTAAACCAGCGAAATGGGAACCAGGGTGCCGTCGTGCCCCGGTGCCATGAGCCGCTCGGTCCGGTAGTTCCCAGGCGTGTAGCCGCCCAGGACTTCGTTCTGTTTGAGCAGCAGCCGTTCCTTCGTCTTCATGTTGAAATCATAGGTCGAGTCGGGAGTGACCGGCGATTGATAGGAAAAGCGCAGCAGGTCGGTGCCGGGTTCGGGGACGGGCCGGATGGCGACCATATAGGTCGGCTCGGGAAAATCGAGGTAGTAGCCGTCAGACTGGCCCCAGGGGATGACGCGGATCTGCGGCAGTCCAGCCCGGCGTTCACCCAGCACCAGGTAGCCATTGAAAAGGGCGACATCCTCGAGCAGCACGTCGTCGCGGTGCGGGATCAGCTCGCGCCAGCTTTCCCTGGCCGTGTTCCCGGCTGCCGCCTCCATCAGCTTGAAGTTGCGCGCCCCGTCGTTGGTGCGGATATAGAAGCGATCGCCCAGGTGGTCGACCTCATAGAGGAGCCCGCGCAGGCGCGGCTGGAATACCTTAAACCCGCCCCGGGGCTGGCCGGCGTCCAGGTAACGGTACTCGCTGGTCAGCGTGCTCTGCGAGGTGATGAAAATGTACTGGCGCGATCGGCTCTTGCCCAAGTAGGCACTGAACGTTTCGTCCGTCTCGTTGTATACTTCCACATCTGTCGCGGTCGCCGTGCCGAGGACATGGCGGCGGATCCTGCAGGAACGGAGGGTTTCCGGATCGATGACCGGGTAGAAAACGGTCTTGCTGTCGTTGGCCCAGACGATCTGGCCGTCGGTCATCGGAATGCTTTCCTCGTAGACCTTGCCGCTATTCAAGTTCTTGAATTGGATCCGGTACTGGCGCCGCGAGACATAGTCGACGCTGTAGGCCAGGAGGGTGTTGTCGGGGCTGACTTCGGCGTCGGCGATGGCGAAGTAGGCTTTGCCCTCGGCCATGCGATTGCCGTCCAGCATGACCTCTTCGCTGCCCTGCAGGGAACCTTTTTTGCGGCAGTACAGGGGGTAGTTCTTGCCGGCCACATAGCGCGTATAATAGAAATAGCCGTTATCGCCATAGGGCACCGACATGTCATCCTGCTTCTTGCGGCCGGCCAGCTCCTGATAGAGTTTCTCCTGCAGCGCCAGGGTAGGTTTCATCACGGCGTCGGTGTAGGCGTTCTCCGCCTTCAGGTAATCGATCACCTTGGGGTTGGCGCGCTCGTTCAGCCAGTAATACGGATCGATGCGCGTGTGGCCATGGATGGTCAATTCCTTTACAATCCTTTCGGCCAGCGGCGGCTGCGGCAGGTCCTGGCCCCAGGATACAGCCGGAAGCATGAGAAAGGCCAGCGCCACCCCCACCAACCCAAACCTGAAAACATTTCTTTTTTTGTTCATGCTCACTCCTCGATGAATTGCCGCTTCCAACGATTATAGCAGAATGAAATTTCCATAAACAATAGGCAGGCAATGGGCATCATTTGCATTTTTCATGCGCATGCTTATAATGAACCGAGAGGCAAGGCATGACGAGGAGAAAATCGCTTTGGCTTTGGCTGCTGGCCCTGTTGCTGACCGCCGTAGTATCCGTGTACCAGCGCGTCAGCGGGCCGACCTACCCGACCAAGGGGAAAGAAATTCTAGCCGGAGCCGAAGTCAGCTATAAGTTCTACCGCAGCTGGACCTCCGGGCAACCGTTGCCGGTCATGATCACGACCAGCGGCGGCATCGGTGAGGCCTGGCTCCACTACCGCCGTTATCCCCTGCCCGGCGGCGAAGATTGGACCAAGGTACCGCTAGAGAAAAAAGCGGGGGTTTTTCACGCCGTCATACCCAGCCAGCCGCCGGCCGGAAAAGTGATCTACCACGTGGAGGTATCCGTTGCCGGTCAACACTTCCGGCTGAACAACGACCGGCCCACGCTGGCGCGTTTCAAGGGCAAGGTCCCGGCCGTCCTGCTCATCGTGCACATTCTCTTCATGTTCGGCGGCCTGCTGCTGGCTTTCCGCACCGGGTTGGAGGCCATGCGCCGCGACGGTCCTCAAGGTCCCCGTGGAGGGGGCCGCTGGCAGCGAATGGTGCCATGGACCCTGGCCACGGTCTGCATCGGCGGGTTGCTCCTCGGTCCGCTGGTTCAAAAATACGCTTTCGGGGCTTTCTGGACCGGGTTTCCGCTCGGGAGCGACCTGAAACAGCACAAAAAACCAGTGTTAGTGTTAGTGATAGTGTTAGGAAAAACAATTAGATTTTCTTCAGTCCGAACTATTGCCCGTTACTAACACTAATACCAACACTATAGGTTTCGTGGTGCCTGAAGGGCAATGAAACCTATCTAGTGTTGGTATAGTCACACGAAATGGTTTCAGCCACTTCCCAACTTGCTGAAACCAAAGTGTGACTACACTATCACAAACACTTTCTTGCGCCCTGTTGAAATCCGACCTGAAATGACATATAATTGATCCTCACACACCGGGAAATTCATGAAAAAAACTGAATCGGATTCCGCTGGCAAGCCGACCGCATTTTCCGAAGACCAAGCCTGCCTGAACGATGTTTTCCAGGAGATCCTCCCCGTCATCTTCCACAAGCTGAAAAACAAGCTGACGCCGGTTCTCGGCTACAGCCAGATACTCAAAGCCAAGGTCGCCGATGATTTCTGCCTGGAACGTTTAGGCAAAATCGAGAGCTGCGCCGGCGAGCTGACCGCCTTGATCAATGTCCTCAAGGATTACGTGAAAGTGCAGCCGGCGGTCCGGCGGCCCGAAAACATCAACCGCATCCTGAAAGGCCTGGAGCCGCAGCTGCGGCAGATGGCCGCGCCCGGCAAAATAAAAATTCTCCTCGCCCTCGACCCGAGTATCCCTGAAATACCGCTCCACGCCGGCCAGATTCGTTTGCTGCTGCTCAACCTTACGGCCAACGCCGTCCAGGCGCTGCATGCGAAAACGGCGCCGGCAAAAGAGATTCGCCTGTCCGCGTTTCTGGCGGAAGGAAGCGTGCGACTGACCGTGCGCGACAACGGCATCGGCATGGGCGCCGAGGAACTGGACAGCATCTGGGCGCCTTTCTACACGCACTTTCCGGAAAAAGCCGGGCTGGGACTGACCCTCTGCGAAAAGATCATAGCCAACCACGCCGCCTTATGCCGGGTCAGTTCGCAGCCGGGTGAATTCAGCGAGTTCGAGATCCGTTTTCCTCTGGGGGCGAACCATTCGCGCAAGCAAAGCAAGAGCGCCGGCATATATCCACGCTCTTCATCATAAAGGAGGCACCATGAAGAAAAAGTTCGTCTATTTTTTTTCCAAGGAATTGAGCGAAGGCAGCAAGGAGATGAAAAACCTCCTGGGCGGCAAGGGTTCGGGGCTGGCTGAAATGGCCAGTATCGGACTTCCCGTCCCGGCGGGATTCACCATCTCCACCGAAGTCTGCGACCTGTTTTATAAAAATAACCGCCACTACCCGTCGGGCTTGGAAAAGGAAGTCGACGAGAACATGAAAAGACTGGAAAAAACCGTCGATAAAAAATTCGGCGACGCCGACGATCCCCTGCTGGTTTCGGTGCGCTCGGGCGCTCCCCTCTCCATGCCGGGCATGATGGAAACCATCCTCAACCTCGGCTTGAACGACCGATCGGTCGCCGGCCTGGCCAAAAAAACCGGCAACCGCCGCTTCGCCCTCGACGCCTACCGCCGCTTCATCATGATGTACGGTTCGACCGCCAAGGGAATCGACCGCGAGGAATTCAACCAGGCCTTCGACACCCTGAAGAACCAACGCAGCCGCAAAAGGCTGAACCTGGACGCTTCGGTCCGGGTGAACGACACCGACGTCGACGAGAACGAGCTGGCGGAACTGGTCGGCATCTTCAAAGACATCTACAAGAAAAACATCGGCTGCGATTTTCCCCAGGACCCGAAGGAGCAGCTGTGGGGGTCGGTGGACGCCGTTTTCGGCTCCTGGATGGCCGAGAAAGCGGTAACCTACCGCCGCGTCGAAAAAATCAAGGGCGTCGTCGGCACGGCCGTCAACGTCCAGCAGATGGTGTTCGGCAACATGGGGAGCAAGAGCGGCACCGGCGTCTGCTTCACCCGCGATCCCAACAGCGGAGAAAACGTGTTTTACGGAGACTACCTGGTCAATGCCCAGGGCGAGGACGTCGTGGCCGGCATCCGCACGCCGATCCGGCTGGCCGAATTCGAGAAGGCCGACTCCAAGTCCTACCAGCAGCTGGTTGACGTGCGCCGCACACTCGAGTCCCATTTCAAGGATATGCAGGATCTGGAGTTCACCGTGGAAGAAGGGCGTCTCTACATGCTGCAATGCCGCACCGGAAAACGGTCCCCGGCGGCCGCCTTCCAGATCGCCGTCGACATGGTCAACGAAAAGTTGATCGCCAAGGAAGAGGCGCTGCTGCGCATCAAGGACAAGGATATCGAAGGGATATTTTACCCGATCATCGACCCGGAACAGAAGGAGGCCATGAAAAGGAATTTCCTGGTGTCCGGCATCGACGCCGTCCCCGGCGCCGCCAGCGGCAAGGTGGTTTTCAACGCCAAGGACGCCGAGCTTGCGGCCGCCAACGGTGAAAAGGTCATCCTGGTCAGAAAGGAAACCAGCCCCGAGGACATCGGCGGCATGCACGCCGCCCAGGGCATCTTGACCGCAACCGGCGGCAAGACCTCGCATGCGGCCGTGGTGGCCCGCGGCTGGGGCAAGTGCTGCATCGTCGGCTGCGAAAAACTGAACATCAACTACGAAAAGGAGGAATTGTCGGTCGACGGCATCGTGGTCAAAAAGGGCGAGGAGATCACCCTCAACGGTTCGACCGGTCATGTCTACCGCGGCGCCTTGCGCCTGATCAAGCCCGAGCCCCCCGCTTCCTTCAAGACCCTCATGGGCTGGGTGGACCAGATCCGCGCCATCAAGGTGCGCACCAACGCCGACACCCCCTACGACGCCCGCAAGGCCGTTGAGCTCGGGGCCGAAGGCATCGGGTTATGCCGCACCGAGCACATGTTCTTCGACACCCAGGAGCGCCGCCTGGCCATCCAGGAAATGATTGTCGCCGACACCCTGGACGGCCGCGTCGCGGCGTTGAACAAGCTGCTCCCCTTCCAGAAAGAGGATTTCAAGGGGATTTTCAAGGCCATGGCCGGCTTGCCGGTGACCATCCGCCTGATCGACCCGCCGCTCCACGAATTTGTCCCCCATACCGAAGAAAAACAGAGGCAGCTGGCCGCCGATATCGGGGTCGACTATGAAAAGATCCGCTACCGCGTCGAGCAGCTGCATGAAGCCAACCCCATGCTCGGTCACCGCGGCTGCCGCCTGGCCATTACCTACCCCGAGATCCTTGACATGCAGGTGCGGGCCATCATCGAAGCCGCCTGCGAATGCGCCGCCGCCGGGATCAAGGTCTATCCCGAGATCATGATTCCGCTGACCATCGACAAAAAGGAGCTGCAGATCCTGGAGGTCCGCACCCGCCAGGTCGCCGATAAAATCATTAAAAGCAAGGCCGCGAAGTTGAAATACCTGGTCGGAACAATGATCGAAGTACCACGGGCAGCACTGCTGGCCGACCAGATTGCCGAAGTAGCCGAGTTTTTCTCGTTCGGCACCAATGACCTGACCCAGATGACCATGGGCATTTCCCGCTACGATGCCGGCAAGTTCCTGCCGGAGTATGTCGACGAGAAGAAAGCCGGCATCTTCAGTGACGACCCCTTCCAGTCGCTCGACCAGGCCGGCGTGGGCATGCTGGTCAAAATGGCCATCGAAAAAGGCCGGAAAACCAAGCCCGAA
>JAPKZL010000219.1 GCA_026393795.1 Candidatus Aminicenantes bacterium
AATATATAATCGTCCTCCTCTTCGGTTCCGCTTTCCTTCCAGCGGTTCAGCCTTTTTATTTTCTGCTGCCAGGTATAGTGGCATCAAGCATATGCAAGGTTTTGTGCAGTGAAATGGCCGGTAGAGGAAAGCCCATGATTAACACAGTAGCCGCTGGAGTTTCGCTGGCGGTTAATATACCACTTAACATATTCTTCATTCCAAAGCTGGGTATTGCTGGCTCAGCTTTGGCTTCAACCATTTCTTATACTGTGACTGCCATGGTTGTGCTTGTTGCTTTCATGAAGATATCAGGCAATAGTCTTTTTGACATGCTGGTCATCAAGCCTCAGGATTTTAGAATTTATATTGGAGCTTTGGCGAAGATGAGATGTTTTGTTTTATGGAGAAGATAGATGGCACATCAGGGAAACATTAGTGAGTTCGAAATTCGGATTGCAGAGAGAGGGATCGGCTCCACTATCGAATTCCTCCAGCAATAAGCAAGATATGATTGACAATCGGTAAGATAAGACAACAAATAAATGACCTGGGGTTGGGATCGCTGACCCTGATCCTGCTTTTCAATTTCCTATTGCAAATATATATTTTTTTCGTTAAACTCCTTTTGGTTGCGGACAGTGCATCCTCTTGTATTCTGTAGGAAAAGAAAAAATGGAAATCATTTTCGGCCCAATTCTGGACGGCATCACCGGCTATGCGTAAGATTATTCATCTCACGACTGTTCATAGCCGCTATGATGTCCGCATTTTCTATAAACAGTGCCGTTCCATCGCTGCTCATGGGTATGACGTGACGTTGGTGGTGCAGGATGGGCAGGGAGATGAAGACCGTGATGGGATTAAAATCATTGATCTGGGAAGTCCCCCCTCCGGCAGACTCAGACGGATACTTTTGTCTCCCTGGCGAGCGTATCGCTTACTGCGCAACGTACCGGCCGACATTGTTCATTTTCATGACCCCGAGCTCCTGCCAGTTGGGTTTCTTCTTAACAGGGGTAAACATCATTTCATATATGATTCACATGATGATATTACGCGAGATATCTTATACAAGTATTGGATTCCTACTGTATTTCGCAAAATGCTTTCATTTTTATTTGAGAAATTGGAGAACTTCATCGCCAAGAGGCTGGATGCGGTTATTTGCGCTACGCCATTCATAACCAAACGCTTCAAGGGTATCAATCCAAATAGCCTTACCATCTACAACTACCCAATTCAGGATGAGTTCAAACCCGCTGATGAAAGGCAGCCGTTTTCTCGTACCATATGTTATATAGGATTAATTTCCAGAGAGCGCGGTATAACGCAACTAATTGAAGCACTAGATATATTACAGGATGTGAAGCTGATTATTTGCGGCCCATTTCTAAGGAAGGCCTATAAGGAAGAGTTAATGTCGTTGACGGGCTGGAAATTCGTCGATTATAGGGGCATTGTCGGGCGAGATGAAGTGAGCAATATTTTGGCATGTTCGGCTTTGGGCGTGGCCACATTATTGCCCAGTCTGAACTATGAGTATTCGCAGCCAAACAAGATGTTTGAATACATGGCGGCCGGAATGCCTTTGGTAGTGTCCGATTTTCCCTTGTGGCGTCAAATCGTTGAAAAAAATCAGTGTGGTGTATGTGTGGATCCTTCCTCGCCTGAAAAAATAGCCCAAGCCATTGCCGGCCTGTTGTCCGATAAAGCAATGTGCCGCGCAATGGGAAGAGCAGGAAGAGAAGTGATTGAAAAACGATTCAACTGGATGAATGAGTCAAAAAAACTCCTAAACTTGTATGGGGAAATAAAGTAAAAGTACTGACCCTTGTCGGCGCCAGGCCCCAATTCATTAAAGCCGCTCCAGCCGCAAGGCTTTTGCAGTATATGGAAATATCACCGAGGTACTTGTAACGCAAAAACATAGTGTTGGTATCAGAATTTTTTCTGATTCTTCAACCGGACCACGATCGCTTCCATCTCGCCGACCAGCTGGTCGAAGCGCTTGAGGGCGGCGGCGTAGGGCGCGGCCGTGGTCATGTCCACGCCGGCCTTTTTCAGGATCGCCAGCGGATAGTCGCTGCCGCCGGCTTTCAGGAGATCCAGGTAGCGGTTCTGCGCCGGGACGCCGCCGTGCAGCACCATGTCGCTCAGGGCCATGGAGGCGATGAGCCCGGTGCTGTACTGGAACACGTAGTAGTTCAGATAAAAATGGGGGATGCGGTTCCATTCGACCGCGATATAATCGTCGACCTGGCAGACCCCCTTGTCGTGGCCGTAATACTGGCGGGTCAATTCCAGGTATTTCTGGTCCAGCCAGTCGGCGGTCAGGGTCTGCCCCTGTTCCACGCGGTTGTGCATGACCAGTTCGAACTCGGCCAGCAGCGTCTGGCGGTACAACGTGGCGCGGAAGCCGTCCAGGTAATTGTCGAGGATGTACAGCTTAAAAAGGTCGTCCTTCTCATTCTTCAACAGGTAATGCATCAGCATGTGCTCGTTGAAGGTCGAGGCGATCTCGGCCAGGAAAGTGGTGTAGTTTGACGTGGCGTAGGGCTGGGTCAGGTTGGAAAATTGGGAATGCATGGCATGGCCGAGCTCATGGGCAACGGTGGAAACCGCGTCGTAGTCTCCGTTGAAGTTCAACTTGATGAAGGGGTGCACTCCGTATACGCCGCCGGAATAGGCGCCGCTTTCCTTGCCTTTGTTGGGATACAGGTCCATCCAGCGGTTGTCAAATGCCTGTTTCAGCTGGGCCGCGTAATCCTTGCCCAGCGGCTTCAATGCTTCGCTGATCAGTTTCCTGGCCTCGTTGAAGGTATAGGTCTTATCGACGGCTTGGACCGCCGAGGCGTAAACGTCCTCGTAGCGGAACTTGGGCAGGCCGAGCATCTTTTGCTTCAGGACGAGGTAGCGCTGCAGGGCCGGCAGGAATTCGTGTACTGAGCGGATCAGCTGTTGGTAAACCTCGGACGTGATGTTTTCGCCGAACAGGCGGGCTTCCAGGCAGTTGGTGTAATTGTGGATCTGGGCGCTGAACCAGTGCTGCTTGATGGCGCCGTCCTGCAGGATGGCCAGGGTATTCTCGAATTTTTTCTGGTTCTTCCAGAAGGCGGTCATGACCGTGGTGCGGTCGGCCGCGTTTTTCGAGGCGCGCAGACGCAGATAGGCGGGAAAGTTGAGGGTTGCCTTCTGCCCGTCGCTGAGGGTGATTTCGGCCGGCGGAAGCTCCACGTCGTTCAATTGCCCGGACGCGCGCCCGGGAGCGCCCGAAAAAAGGCCGGTCAGCGAGGCGATGCGCTGTTGGTCTCCGGGCAGGATGTGGTCCTTTTCGCGCAGGATGCTCTCGATGGTGAAGCGGTACGGGGCCAGCTTGGGTTCGGCCTTGAGATAAGCGGAAAACTTTTCGACGCCCAGGGCCAGGACGTCGGGCTGCAGGAAAGCCAGCTTGGAGTTCAGCTGCACCAGGATGGAGCGGATCTCCCCCTCCATCCTCTGGAAGAGGTTGTTGCCCATGTCGGTGTCGCCCTGGTGGCTGGCATACGAGCTCAGGCGGCTGCTCCTCAGGTCGATCTCGTCGATCAGGTCAAGGAGTGCCAGCATGGACTGGGCCGAGGCCGTCCAGCCTTTCGTTTTTTCGTCGATCTGGGCGATGCGCGCGACCACGGCTTCCTTTTCGCCCTGCCAAGCTTCAATTGACGGAAAAAGGTCCTCGATTTTCCAGGTATATTCCGTCGGCACGTCCTTGCGGTCGTTCATGGAATAATCGGGGATCGTTTTTTGGCTTTTCTTTTCTTGGGCAACGTTCAGCAACGGCGGTAGCAGGAGGCCGCCCAGAAGTAAAACAAACAGCGGATTAACTTTTGTCATTGTTTGGCTCCTTGATCAGAAAGCAGATACGGAAAAAGGCCGGGTTTGGTTTTGATTTTTCTTGTCCCGAGATAAAGCGAAAATTATTTATAAATCAATAAAATTGAACTTTTTTTGTGTATAATACGTCTTTAGTAAAGAAAGGAACATGCGCTGGCAAGGTCATGAACAGCAGAACCATAACAGTCGGCCCGGGTACCGTTTCGCAACGTCACAGTGATCGTCAAGCCTGTGGAAAAAGCCTTTTATGGCTCAGGCCGGTTTCCATTTGCTGCTGGGTTGCCTTTCTGGTTGCTGCATCAGTCCTGCCGTTGCCCGGATACACCGATGAGCCCCCTTTCCAGAATATTTCCGTCGAAGACGGTTTGTCCCAGAATACGGTCATCTGCATGCTCCAGGACCGCAACCATTTCATGTGGTTCGGCAGCGAAGACGGGCTGGACCGTTTTGACGGCTACAGCTTCAAGGTCTATCGCCACAGCCAGCACCACGACGAAGGGCTGAGCCATGACCGCATCAGCTGCCTGCTGAATAATCGCGACGGCACGATCTGGATCGGCACCCTGGGCGGCGGCCTCGATCATTTCGATCCCGGGCGCGAACGCTTCAGCCATTATCGCCATGACCCCCACAATGAGCGCAGCCTGAGCCATGATACCGTCCAGGCCATCCTGCCCGACGGCAAGGGGTCCTTCTGGGTCGGCACCGAAAACGGTTTGAACCTTTTCGACCCCGGGCGCGGGACATTCCTGCGCATCCTCCATGCCCAGGAAAGGGCCGGCGTCAACAGCGCCTGCGCCATCCTCAGCCTGCACCAGGACAATGCCGGGATCTTGTGGATTGGCACCCGCGACGGTCTTCACCGCTACGATCGTGCCAGCGGCCAGTGCCGGGCGTTGAGCGGCAGCGGCGCTGCCATCATCCATACCGGCAAAGGCAGCGACCAGATCAATACGATCTTTGAGGACAGTTTGGGCAACCTCTGGCTGGGCACCGAGGCCGGGCTCGTCCTTTTCAACAAACGTGACGGAACTTTCCAAAGCAAGGAAAGCGGCGGGACTTCGCCCCTTCCTCATCTTTACCGCAGCCGCATCCTGGACATCATCGCTGATGACCGCGGCGGCATCTGGATCGCCTGCGAGGCGGGAATCTATTTTTTCCCCCAGCCGGGGCAGCTGGCCATTTATTTCCGGGCCGGCGCCGTACCGCACCTCCTGCTCCAAGACCGTTTTGTCCTGTCGTTGTACCAGGACCCCGAGGGCATTCTCTGGGCCGGGACGTTCAGCGGCATTTGGAAATATGACCTGCGCACCCGGCAATTCTCCCTGTACGGCCCCGAGCTCATCGAAAGGGAGCGGAGCGATTTCCGCTTCCCGGTTCTCTCCGTTTGCCAGGACAAGCGCAGCTGGCTGTGGATCGGAACCTACAAAAACGGCCTGTTCGGAGCCAATCGCAGCGTGGACGAGAAAAAAACCTTCACCTCCCTGCCCGGCAATCCGCGGGCTGTCAAGGAGATGCTCATTTCCGCCCTGCAGGTCGATCGCGGGCAAACGCTCTGGATCGGGACCACCAGCGGGCTTCACCGCTATGACATCGGCCGTGACCGTTTTACCGGTTATTACCACAGCGGCAAGAACGGCGGCGGACTCAGCAACGATTCGATCCTCGCCATTTTCGAGGACCGTTCAGGCCGGCTGTGGGTCGGGACCGAGGACGGATTAAATCTTTTCGATCGCGGCCGGGGTAGTTTTCGCGTTTATCTCAACGACCTGCCGACGGCGTCCCGCTTCGGCCCTGATATCGTAATCGCCATGTACCAGGATGCCGGCGGCTCGATGTGGATCGGCACCTATGGAGGCGGCCTTTACCTTTTCGATCCTGAGAATGGCAGGTTTGTCAGAAATTACCGCCACCGGAGCGATGACCCTGCCAGCTTGAGCAGCGACAACATCTATTGCTTTTTGGAAGACAGCCGGGGCCGCTTTTGGGTCGGCACCAACAGCGGCGGCCTGAACCTCTTCGACCGGTCCCGGGGGACGTTCAGCCATCTGACCACCGAGGAAGGGCTGCCCAACAATACCATCCTGGGGATACTCGAGGACAAAGCGGGCAACCTGTGGCTGAGCACCAGCCACGGGCTTTGCCGCTTCGATCCGCAGCGGAACGTTTTTCGCAACTTTACCGCCCGTGACGGCTTGCAGGCCGACGAGTTCTTGCCGAAGGCTTTTTTCAAGGGCGCGGACGATGAGCTGTTCTTCGGCGGCCCGAATGGCCTGACCTGCTTTTTCGCGGAAAACATTAAGGAAAACCCCCATGTGCCGCCGCTGGTGATCACCGAAGTGGAGATCTTCAACCGCAACCAGACGATCGCCGGCGACATGAGCCGCATCAAAAAGCTCGAGCTGGGATACAAGGACTCGATCGTTTCCTTCGCCTTCGCCGCCCTCTCCTATGCCGATCCGCGGCGCAACCAGTATGCGTACAAGATCGAAGGCTTGCACGATGACTGGATCCATATCGGCAACCGCCATGAGATCACGGTCAGCAATCTCAGGCCGGGGCATTATGTTTTCCGGGTCAAGGGCTCGAACAACCACGGCGTTTGGAACGAGCAGGGGGTGGCGCTGGCCATCGACATGCGGCCGCCCTGGTGGCAGACCTGGTGGTTCCGCGTCTCGGCCTTCCTGCTGTTGGTTTTTGTTTTCATCCTGCTCAACCGGACCCGCACCCGGCGCTTGGCGGCGCGGATCAGGACCGAAGCGGCCATGGAGCAGTACTTAAGCAAATGCGATATTTCGCAGCGCGAGAAAGAGATCGTCATGCTGCTGCTCAAAGGCAAGAGCAACAAGGAAATCGAGGATGCCCTCTTTATCGCCATGGGCACGGTGAAGAATCATATCTACAGCATCTACCAGAAAATCGGCGTCAAGAACCGTGCCCAGCTGATTACCCTCTTCAAGAACCTCCAGGTCAAGTAAATACAAATTTTTAGATTTGGTTTACGCCAGCAGAAAACCATAATGGTGGAATTCTGCAATAGCAGGCAGCATTTGACAAAAAAAATATTTTATGTTATTAAAATTACTTAATTGATGGAAGGATGTTTTTTATTTTTAAAAGTAAGGTTGAGACTACGCAAGTAGCCAACGGCGGCAGCACAAACTATCCGCCAGGCGGAACGCCGGCGGATATAGTTTGTATACCATCACTATGGTTTCACCAAGTTTAACAAGAAAGTGAAACCATCTCATGCGAAAATCATAGTGAAAGTATCTCCCGAGTGGATACGAGGGGCAGCATAAATCATCCGTCAACATTGACGGATTTGATTTATCTGTCCCGCTGGGACAGCATAAATCATCCGCCGACCTTGGTTATTCTCACTATGATTTCAACCAGCCATGTGAATAGTCACACTATAGTTTCAGCAAATTCTGGCAGTCGCTGAAACCATCTAGTGTGACTATACCAACACTATATGTTTTTGGCGGCACACCGAAATTGCCAAAAACATAGTGTTGGTACTGTCGAAATCATCAAGTGAGACAATCCCCGAAGATGGTGGATCTAATTTATCTATCACGTTGAGACAACATATTTATTGTTTAAACCAGATTCTTGAACAAATCACAGGAGCAAACCATGAGCGAAACTGTTCCAAATCAAAGATTGAATGTTGATGAAATTGATTTAACTGCAATTTTCGCCATTTTTTGGCGGCATTGGAAACTGATTTTCTTCGGTACCCTGGGGGTAACTTTGCTTGCGGTGGCATTAAGTTTTTTTATCCCCAAAACCTATCGCAGTGAGGGGTTTTATCAACTGGGAAACCCGACAGAAAAAAATATCGGCATTTCTGTTCCCTTGTTCAAGAAAAGCGCCCCGCAGTTTTCCAACCCCGACCGCTTTTATCAATATGCCAGTATGAATAAATCTTGCAGCAAAAATGATCTTGCCAAAATTAAAAAAGATTTCCAGACCATGGCTGCCATCAATAAATGGATCCTGCCAGTGTATGCCATTGCCAAAGGAGATTTAGCGTCGGCCAAGGATGAATCTAACTCGGTACTGGGATTATCCTTGAGTTATGAAGCCGATTCTCCACAAAAAGCTTATAACTGCGTCAGCTTCTTCGGTCAATATGTCCGCGATTGCCTGCTGTATGTGTCGTTGTACGAATACATCAAAGATGATTATAGCAAAGTTATTTCGGAACTGAGTAAGAATGAGAACAACATTATCATTGCTCAGTTTAATGTGCTGCAAAATACCAAAAAAATGCTGGATATCAAGGCCATTTTGACCAAGTATCCCGCATCAGCCATGATCGAAAACCGGCAACTGGTCTCAGTCCAGGAAGGAGGATCTCGTTTCCTGGCACCGGTCACGCAATTGGTCGGCATCGAATCAGCCCTGGCCGACCAGCGGCGAACTCTTGCCGAATTGGAACGAGAAAAGGAAAAATTGCTTATTCAAAGGGAATATTTTTCAAAGTGCAACGATGCATTGAATAAACTAGGAAGACGCGGAGAAATGATTTTTACGCAGATCAAAGCCATCAAATGCGAGGTGTTTAAAAAGAAGGATTTTGCCATAGGTACAGTAAAAGAGGTTTTCAACAATCTGAACATCGACCTGCAGACATTTGACCTTGCTTTTTTCACCAACTGCCGCTTCATTTCCGGCCCCACTCTCCCTGAGAGGCACATCGCACCGCGAAAAAGCATCATTGTTATTACTACCTGCTTTCTTTCTTTTTTCTTTTTCATTGTTTTGACGCTGGTTCTGCATTGGTGGCAGAGCAACAAAAAGAGAATCAAAGCATTTCGGCAAGAGTGAAAAAGGTTTAAGTGGTTAAGGTTCAAGAAAAAAGGTGTGAAGATGGCGTATCGTTCGTTTGAGGAGTTGGATGTTTGGAAGCGGGCTTGCAGGCTGGCGGTGCGCGCATATGAAATTTTGAAAGATTGCCGAGATTACGGATTGAAAGACCAGATGACGCGAGCGGCGGTCTCCATAGCTTCCAATATTGCTGAAGGGGCCGAAAGGAATAGCAAGGCCGAATATATTCGCTTTTTGCATTGCCAAGGGCTCAACCGGCGAATTACGCACGCAAGTCTATATCGCCCAACAAATCGGCATTTCCCCGGATACCCAAGCCATTGAACTCGTTACCGAACTAAAAGAAATATCATCCATGCTCCATGGCCTCATCAAATCCGTTTCCCTTAAAACTTAACCCTGATCAACGATCAACGACTTAACAACCAACGATAATGGCAAATAGCATTAATAAAAACACTTTGCTAATAACTGGCGGTGCCGGTTTCATCGGTTCCAACTTCATCCATTATTTATTCAATAATAGCGGATTTCATGGAAAGGTTGTCAATTATGACAATTTAACCTATGCCGGGAACGAAGATAATCTAAGCGAAATCAAAGAAAAATGGAATGAGGAAAGATACTTTTTCATAAAGGGAGATATCGGCGACAGGCAGCTGTTAAAAGAAACGTTATCGCAGTTTAAACCGCATGCCATCGTCAATTTTGCCGCGGAAAGTCATGTGGACAGGTCCATTGATTCACCCATGGTTTTTATAGATACCAACATAAAAGGAACCGCTACCCTTTTGGAAGAAGCCCTTGGTTATTGGAAATCATTGGCGGGGTTGGAAAAAGATCAATTCCGGTTTTTGCATATCTCTACCGATGAAGTGTTTGGCGCCTTGGCGGAAACCGGATTTTTCACAGAGACAACCCCATATAATCCAAGTTCTCCCTATTCCGCGTCAAAAGCGGCTTCCGATCATTTGGTGAATGCATGGCACAGAACGTTCAATTTGCCGGTTTTGCTGACCAATTGTTCAAACAACTACGGCCCCTACCAGTTTTCTGAAAAGCTGATTCCCCTGATGATCATCAATTGCTTGCATGAAAAGCCTCTACCGATTTACGGCAAGGGGGCCAATATTCGCGATTGGCTTTATGTGGAGGATCACTGCAACGCTTTATGGCAAGTTTTGAACAAGGGAAAGATCGGCGAGTCATACAATATCGGGGGCGGCAATGAAATCAAAAATATCGATGTTGTTAAAAACATCTGCGCTATCATGGATGAAATCAAACCCCGAGCCGATGACCAATCGTATCAGGGCTTGATCACTTTTGTCACCGATCGGCCGGGCCATGATTATCGCTATGCCATTGATTTTTCCAAAATTAAAAATGAGTTGGGCTGGAAGCCAAGCCATAGTTATCATTCCGGTTTAGAAAAGACCATTAAGTGGTACATAGACAATAAAACCTGGTGGCAGGCGATTCAGGAAAAAAAGTACAATTTGGAAAGGCTTGGAGTGCGATCATGAAAGGAATTGTTTTAGCCGGTGGGGCCGGCTCCCGCTTATGGCCGGTTACCAAAGTTGTTTCCAAACAACTATTGCCTCTTTATGATAAACCCATGATCTATTATCCGTTATCTATATTATTAATGGCTCATATTCGAGAAATACTCATCATCTCGACCCCCACTGATTTGCCAAGATTTGAAGACTTACTGGGGAATGGGGAAAACATTGGTGTTTCTTTATTATATGCGATACAACCAAGACCAGAGGGGTTGGCTCAATCATTTATCATCGGCAAAGAATTTATTGGTCATGATAGCACTTGCTTAATTTTGGGAGACAATGTTTTTTATGGGGCCGGATTAAACGAATTACTGAAGAATGCTGTAAACATAGTGAATAATGAGAAAAAAGCGGTTGTGTTTGGATATTATGTTAATAATCCAGAACAATATGGTGTTGCTGAATTTGATAACGAAGGAAATGTAGTTTCCATTGAAGAGAAACCAAAGAATCCAAAATCTCATTATGCGGTCGTTGGCTTATATTTCTACCCCAATGAGGTGGTAAAGATCGCACAAAAGATAAAGCCGAGTGCTCGTGGTGAACTGGAGATCACCTCTGTAAATGAAGAATTTCGCAAACAACAAAGACTGAAATTGGAAATGATGGGAAGGGGATATGCCTGGCTTGATACCGGGACTAATGAAACGATGACCGAAGCAACCAATTTTGTGCAGACAATTGAAAAAAGACAGGGCCTTAAAATTGCCTGTATCGAAGAAATTGCCTGGAGAAATCACTTCATTGATGATATTCAACTTTCAAGAGTTGCCGATTCCTTAAAAAATAGTCAATATGGCCAATATTTACATAATTTATTAGAAAAATTATGAAAATCATATCCAGTGAAATCCCTGATGTGAAAATTATTGAACCACAGATATTTGGCGATAGCAGAGGCTATTTTTTTGAATCATATCGGCATGAAGTTTTTGAAAAAGAGATTGGGGCTATACGCTTTG
>JAPKZL010000220.1 GCA_026393795.1 Candidatus Aminicenantes bacterium
CAAATTAGCGTTCCCTACTGCGGGAAATCTTAAATGCCTTTGTTTAGAAAATTTGAATTTGTGATTTTGAATTTTTCATCCACCGAGTGCAGTAAGCAGTGCGCAGTCAACCTAGTTTTCTTGAATTTTAATTGCACTGTGTCTATGATTGTTTTTTAAAATCCGACCTACTGCAGGTGACCGATGAACATGATCTCTTTGCTCAGGGGAGTTTTGGGCCTGTTTCTGATCATTGGCATTGCCATAGTTTTTTCCAACAACCGCCGGCGCATCAGCTGGCGGCTGGTTTTCAGCGGCATCGCCATCCAGGTGGTGTTCGCCATCTTCATCCTCTACAGCGATACGCTGCGCTCGTGGTTTACGCCGCTGGGCTGGCCGAAGGCGGTCATTTCCTGGCTGGGCGGCGCCATAGTCAGCCTGCTCGGTTTCACCACCGAGGGTTCGAAGTTCGTCTTCGGCCGCCTGGCCGTCAACTCGGGGCCGGACAGCCTGGGCATGTTTTTCGCGTTCCAGGTCCTGCCGACGATCATCTTCGTGGCCACGCTGACCTCGGTGCTGTATTACCTGGGCATCCTGCAAATGGTGGTCAAGGGCATGGCCTGGCTGATGGCCAAGCTCATGGGCACCAGCGGCGCCGAGTCGCTTTCCAACACGGCCAACATCTTCGTCGGCCAGACCGAAGCGCCGCTGCTGATCAAGCCCTACATCGGCGCTATGACCAACTCGGAGATCCTGACCATCATGATCGGCGGCATGGCCACCATCGCCGGCGGTGTGATGGCCGCCTATATCCAGATGCTGGGACAGGCTTTGGCCGAGGTGCAGAAAATCCCCCTGGCCGAAGCCCAGATCCGCTTCGCCGTGCAGCTGCTGGCCGCCAGCGTCATGGCCGCCCCGGCCTCGCTGGTCATCGCCAAGATCCTTTACCCTGAAACCGAAATCCCCGTGACCAAGGGGACGGTGCGCCTGAAGGTGGAGAAGAACGCCTCCAACTTCGTCGAGGCGGCGGCCACCGGCGCCGGCGACGGCATGCAGCTGGCATTGAACGTCGGCGCCATGCTCCTGGCCTTCATTGCCGGTATTGCGTTATTCAATTATCTGTTCGTCGGCCTGGGCGACCTGCTGCACGTCAACGCCTATCTTATAGCCCACTTTGGAATGCCCCTTTCGCTCCAGCTCATCTTCGGGGTGGTGCTGCGCTACCTGGCCATCGGCATCGGCGTGCCGGTGCGCGACGCCTTCCATTTCGGCAGCCTCCTCGGCACCAAGGTGGTCCTGAACGAATTCGTCGCCTATATCGACCTGGTCGGTATGATCAAACAGGGGCTCATCAGTCCCAAAGGCATCACCATGGCCACGTACGCGTTGTGCGGTTTCGCCAATTTTTCCTCGATCGCCATCCAGATCGGCGGCATTTCCCCCATGGCGCCGCACCGCAAGAAGGACATCGCCGCGCTGGGGCTCAAAGCCGTCCTGGGCGGGTCGCTGGCCACACTGATGACCGCCACCCTGGCCGGGATATTGCTGGGGTAGGGGACGGAAGAATTGAAAAAATCGGTAGGGGCGACCCGGCGGGTCGCCCTGGGATGAAATCGAAAAATACAGGGCGATCCATCGGATCGCCCCTACGCAGTCCTCGGTTTTGCGTTATTTCTTCTCGACCGGCCAGTTGATCTCGGTTCTGAGCTCTTCTGGTTTTACCGCTTGCGGGTTCATGTCCAGGTATTTTTCGATGCACGGACCGGCCGTTTTATAACCGTTCTTTTCTATGAATTCGAATATCTTGCCGTAGGCGTCGCCGACTTTTTCATAAGGCCCAACATACAAATAAACGGCGATCTTGGTGGCTTTGCATTCCCCTTTCAACAGCGGCGCGGCCACGGCGGCGTCGGCACCGACGGGGAAGCCCAGCCGCCATTGCAGCTCCTCCTCCTTGACCTGGGCGGGGGAATTGAGGTACATGCCGAAGAAGTTGCCGATCGGCGCCAGCCCCTGCTGGAAGAATGACTGCATGAACACTCCGATCTTGGCCGGGATCTGCGCGTACGAACCGCTGCATTCCAGGTAGGCGTAAGTGAATGGCGTCGTATCCTGGATGACGACTTCCTGGGCCGGCAGCAGGATTGTCATAATCGAAAGGGCGACCATAAGGAACAGCGCTTTTTTCATTTCTCCTCCTATGATTGCCGATTATCCGTCCCGAGGCCGGGAATTGTCAACTGTTTAAGGTCAAAGCGCTGGAAATTCTCCAATCGCACCGATGATGAATGACGGCGCCGGGCCGGCAGGGGCGGGAATTCCCTTGGGGTTGAGCCAGCAGAAGTCCATGCCGGCGTTGCGCGCCGCGGCCATGTCCGATGTCACGCTGTCGCCGACGTAGAGGACCTCGCCGGGGTTCACGCCGATCTTGGCCAGCGCCGGCGCGAAAATGAGCGGATCGGGCTTGGCGACGCCGACCTCCTCGGAAATGACGATGGCCTTGAAAAAGGGGGTGATGGGCGAGGCGGCGAAGCGCTTATTCTGGACGGATGCGATGCCGTTGGTGATCAGGGCCAGGGGGAATCTTTTCGCCAGTTCCCGCACCAGGTCCAGCGCTCCGGGGAGCAGCTGCGACTGGTTCGCCAGGGTTTCCAGGTAGAAGGTGCTGACCCGTTCTAAAGGCAAGTCCGGGATCGCCAGCTCGGCGCTCAGGCGGCGAAAGCGCTCGACGCGCAACATCGCCTGGTCGGTTTCGCCGCGCTCGAATTCCTGCCAGACGTCGCGGTTGTGGCGGCGGTAGACGGCGATGAACGCTTCCGGCGCGCCGGCGATGGCGAACTCGCGGCAGCAGGCCAGTAGGGCGGCGCGCTCGGCCCCGGGGTAGTCATAGAGGGTGTCGTCGGCGTCGAAGAAGATGGCTTTGTACTCTTTTTTCAAGTGTTCAGTAGGGCCAGGGGGTGATCCCCGTCTTGTCGGCCAGGTGCAGGACCATCTTCGGCTCGGCGACCGGCTTGCGGCTGAAGCGGATGGCCGCCCCCAACCGCTCGCGCACCGAGGCCAGCAGCTCCGGCCGGTCGGAGTGGACGGTCACCAGTTTCTGCCCCTTCGCGACCTTGTCGCCGACATTGGCATGGAAGACAAAGCCGGCACCGTGGGCGACGGCGTCCTCCTTCTTGCGGCGGCCGGCGCCGGTGTCGATGGCGGCCATGCCCACGGCGAAGGAGTCGATGCGCGCGATCCAGCCCGCTTGCGGCGCCAGCACATCCTCCTTGAGCCGGCTGGTGGGAAACAGGGAATAGTCTTCGCAGACCCGCCCGTCGCCCCCTTGCGCTTGGATGAAGCTCCGGAAAACGGCCAGCGCCCGGCCCGAGGCGATGGCGGCCTCGAAGGTCTTGACCGCCTGGTCAAAGGGCAGCTCCTGTCCGGCGGCCCGCAGCATGCACCAGCCCAGGGCGAAGGTGACCTCGAGGATGTCGGCCGTGCCGTTCCCCTTCAGCGCCTCGATCGACTCGATCATCTCCAGGGCATTGCCCACGGTCCGGCCGAGCGGCTGGTCCATGTTCGAGATGATCCCGAGCGTGGGGCGGCCCGTCTTTTCGCCGATGGCCACCATGGTGCGGCACAGGCGGATCGAATCCTCCTCCTCCCTCATGAAGGCGCCGCTGCCGGTCTTGACGTCGAGCACGATGCCGTCCGAGCCCAGGGCGAGCTTCTTGCTCATGATCGAGGAGGCGATCAACGGGATGCAGCTGACGGTGGCGGTGGCGTCGCGCAGGGCGTAGAGCTTCTTGTCGGCCGGACCGAGGTTGTCGGTCTGGCCGCAGATGACCATGCCGGTGTCGGCGAGGACGGCGCGGAAACGGTCGAGGCCGAGGAAGACGTTCATGCCCGGAATGGCCTCCAGCTTGTCCAGCGTGCCGCCGGTGTGGCCGAGGCCGCGGCCTGAGAGCATGGGCACGCGGACGCCGCAGGCGGCGAGCAGCGGGGCGACGACGAAACTGATCTTGTCGCCGACGCCGCCGGTGCTGTGCTTGTCTATCTTCTTGCCGGCCACGCTGGCCAGGGGAATGCGGTCGCCCGAATCGAGCATGATCTCGGTCAGGTCGGCCAGCTCGCGGTCGTTCAGGCCGCGGATGTAGACGGCCATCAGCCAGGCCGCGATCTGGTAATCGGGGATTTCACCCTTGACATAGCCGTCGATGACGAAGGCGATCTCGCCGCGCTCGAGCTCGTGCCCGTCCCGCTTCTTCGATATGATTTCATACATGCCGTTAGCCATGGTTGTCCTTTGGGTCCAGTTTTATTTATTTTCTAGGGCCAGTTCCTCGACGATGGCCATGCTGGCGCTGAGGCCGAGGCGCGAGGCGCCGGCCCGGATCAGCCGCCGCGCCTCATCGAGGTTGCGGATGCCGCCCGAGGCCTTGACGCCGATGTTGGCGCCGACCGTCCGGCGCATCAGGCGTACATGAACTGGGGTAGCCCCGCAGGGGCCGAAGCCGGTCGATGTCTTGACGTATCCGGCCCCGGCTTCGACCGCGAGCTCGCAGGCAGCGACGATCTCCTTGTCGCTCAGGAGGCAGGTCTCCAGGATCACCTTGACCAGCGCCGGGCCGCTGGCTTCGACCACGGCGCGGATGTCGTCGCGCACTAAGTCGAACTTTTTATCGAGCAAAGCGCCGATGTTGATCGTTGTATCGATCTCGGCGACGCCGTTCTTCACCGCCTCCCCGGCCTCAAAGGCTTTGGCGGTGCCGGTGCCGGCGCCGAGCGGGAAGCCGGCCACGGCGCAGACCAAAACCCCGCTGCCCCGGAGTTTCTCGAAGGCAAAGCGCACATAGCCGCCGTTGACGCAAACGGCATAGAAACCATACCGGCGCGCCTCGGCGCAGAGGTCGGCGATCCGCTTCTCGCCCGCCTGGGGGCTCAGCTCGGTGTGGTCGATCATCGTGACCAGTTTTTCCCTGTCCAATCCGGCCATCACTTTCTTTTCTTCAGGTGGAAGATGAAAGGCACGAGCTCGCCGACAGTGGTGGTCAGGCATGCGCCTTTGCGGTTGGCCATGTGGACTTTCACGGCCGGTGCGGCGAACTCGGCGATGACCTGGCGGCAGGCGCCGCAGGGGGGGAGAAATTCCTCGCTCTCGCCGATGACCAGGATCTCACGGATCGTCTTCTCCCCGGCGGCGACCATGGCGAAGATGGCGTTGCGCTCGGCGCAGCAGGTCAGGCCGAACGAGGCGTTTTCCACGTTGCAGCCGGAGTAAATCTTGTTGTTGCCGCTCAAAACGGCCGCGCCGACTTGGAAGCGGGAATAAGGGGCATAGGCATTGGACCTGGATTTTCGCGCCGCCTTCAGTAATTCTTTTTTTTTGTCCGCCATGTTCCTCCAACTATTCCGCTTCCGGAATCGTATTAACTGATTTTAATGAAGCAGGGAAATTTAGTCAAGCGCTGTTTAAGATGTAAGGCTTTGGTAAAAAATGGCTGTGTGCTAAAATGATTTTTTGCCATTGCCCGGGGCAACGGATAACGACCTGTTCTTGACGTTGTCTCCGGCTCGAAGTGAAAACGGAGGTACGCCATGAGAAAAACGCTGAGGCTCGTTTGCTTGCTGCTGCTGATCGTTCTCCCGGCTTTAGGCCAGGAGGATTTGCCGAAGGCGCTGGCCGGCGCCGGGGAGGCCAAGGATTTTCCCGGCGCTCCCTACCTGGTCGTCTTCGACCGCAGCTCGGTGCGGGTGGAGGAGTCGGGGCTCAGCCATGTCGACAAGGAAGTGCTGTACAAGGTGCTCAACGCCGAGGGAGCCAAGACGCTGCAGTCGTTGACCTTCGGCTACGATCCGTTGTCGGCCTACGTCGAGGTCAAAGAGATGAAGGTCTTGCGCGCCGGCGGCGCGATCGAGAGCGTGCCCTTGACCGCGGTCAGGGATTATCCCGCCCCGGCCCGCGCCATTTACTGGGGGGCGCGCGAGATCATCATCCCGGCCGGCCGCCTCGAAGCCGGCGACGGCGTCTGGGTTAAGACCTCCCAGAAGGGCTTCACCTACGCCCTGCTCGGAGCCGAAGCGCCGGCCGGCGTCCAGGCCGACGAGCGCTACGCGCCGCCGATGAAGGGGCATTTTTACGACATCGTTCCCTTCTACGCCGACGTGCCGGTGCTCTTGAAGAGCTACCAGCTGGCCCTGCCGGCCAGCAAGAAATTGCAATTCGAGCTGTACAACGGCCAGGCGCGGCACTACGCCCACCTGCAGGGAGACCAGACCGTGTATTTCTGGGAGATGAAAAATATCATGCCGTTCAAGGGCGAGGCCGACATGGTCGACCTTTCCGATGTCGCGCCCAAATTGCTGCTTTCGACCTCGCCCGACTGGCGGGCCAAGTCGTTGTGGTTTTACAAGGTGAACGAGGATTACGGCTCCTTCAGCTTCGACGACGAGATCAAGGCCAAGGTGAACGAGATCGTCCGCGGCGCCAAAAACGACTGGGAAAGGATCTCGCGCCTGACCCACTGGGTGGCCGAGGAGATCCGCTACTCGGGGATTTCCATGGGCCCGGGCGAGGGCTACACCCTGCACAAGGGGACGATGGACTTCCGCGATCGCTGCGGCGTGTGCAAGGACAAGGCGGGCATGCTGATCACCATGCTGCGCGCCGCCGGCTTCGAGTCCTACCCGGCGATGACCATGGCCGGCTCGCGCATCGAGCGCATCCCGGCCGACCAGTTCAACCACTGCGTCACCCTGGTCAAGATCGACGGCAAGTACCATCTCCTCGATCCCACCTGGGTGCCGGGGGTGCGCGAGCTCTGGTCGTCGGCCGAACAGCAGCAGGAATACCTGATGGGCGTGCCCGAGGGGGCCGATCTGCAGTCCACGCCGCTCAGCCCGGCCGAGAAGCACTTCATCCGCTATCGACTGGATTCGGTCATCCACGCTGATGGCTCATTAAAAGGGCGCATTGAGGTGACAGCCGAAGGCCAATCCGATTCTGGCTTGCGCCGGATATTCAGCCGCTACCCGATCACCCAGTGGCCGGCCGAGTTACAGAAAGAATTTTTCCGTCTGCACCCTGAAGTGCGCATAACCAATCTCGAATTTCCCGATCCCTATGACATATCAAAGCCCATGCGCGTGGCTTTCAGGATTGAGATCAACAGTTATTTGAAAAAAGGGGAATCGGCTGTCCATGTCAGGCCGCTGACTGCCTTTTTGCCCTTCCAGAGCGTTCTGGCTTTTCTGCGCCTGGACACAACCTTGACCGAGAGGAAATATCCTTTCCGCCTG
>JAPKZL010000221.1 GCA_026393795.1 Candidatus Aminicenantes bacterium
GGTCCACTGCCGTGAGCATGGGTTTGACCGATATCTCACTGCCCACGGCGTTCTTCATCCACAATTGTGGCATGATGTTGCCTGCCAGGCACATGCGTTCCATTTCCGGCCCCAGTACCTTTTCGCGCAGATAGTCTTCCAGCTGGAACTGGATGACGTTGCCCAGGGCGTAATGAGGCAGGTAGAGAGTGTAGTCGATCATGTGCGAATAGATGGCCAGGATCACCTGGTCGCGCACCCCGAAAACCGGCGCAAAGTACTGGTTCCAGATCTCGCGGGCGATCGCAAGGACGGCGTCGCGCAACTGCCCGGGCGTGGCCTGGGGGTGTCCATAGAGCCAGTGCCAGGCCTTCATGTCCACCAGGGAGACCGCCATGATCTCGTAGGCGTTCCAGAAAGTGTCCAGCACTTTCAGGTCCTTCTGGCGCGGGTCCTTTTCGGGAATGCCCAGAAGTTCCAGGTCGCGGTCCTGAAAAACGAAGGCAAAGGCTTCGGTGACAGCCGTGTTGGGCACGCCGGCGAGGCAATAGAAATCAATCGGGTACAAGTCAAGGACGTTTTCCACCGCGTGCCCCAGCTCGTGGATGGCGATATTGAAACCCTTGTAGTTCATGCCGCCGGCCGGTACGCGCGTGCGCAGCCGGGATTTGAACTTCCGGGACTGGGTCTGGGCGTTGTGGCCCGAGCCGCGCGCCGGGTCGACCTGGATCTTGGGGGCGATATAGGCGGCCTTTTCAGGGGAGAAGCCAAGCTTCACAAGGATGTTGGGAAGGTCCTTTTCGAAAGCGGCAGCATCGGGGTATTTCTCCCGGACGATCTTGTCCAGTTCCTCTTCGGGGACGTTGGAGTCGCTGCGCAGTTCTGGATACCAGATGTCGAAAGGCAGCAATTTGCGGCCCAGGCGCTTGCGGATCAGAGCCGCCACTTTCTTGACCTGGGGCGATGCCAGAAGTTCCCGGAACATGGACTCTATATCTTTTTCGGGAATCTCACGGCCGACGTCGAAGCTGCGGCTGATGTGGTCGGGATAGAGCGGGCTGTAGGCATCCATCAGGCGCATGGCCTGGAAGGTATCAAGAAAGGTCTTGTAGCGCTCGTCAGCCTCCCTGGCGGCCGCAATAGCCTTGCCGTTGTCATAGACGGTGTTGCTGAAAGGGTTCCACTGATAGCGACCGGAATTGATCATAAGGGCCGGAATTTCCTGGCGGACGATGCGCTCCATGACCCGGTAGATCAGCTTTTGTTTCTCCAGGCCCTGTTTGTCAGCATAACGCGCCTTGAGTTCGTCGCGGATTCCCCAGTGGCAAATAAGTTTCATATCGGCCGGAAAAAGCGTTTTCATGTCCTGGCCGACCAGGCTGCCCATGAAAATGTTGTAATCGGAAATGTAGCGTCCGGCGGCCGCCATTTTGGAACTGATGGCCTGGTTCACCTCGGCCGGGAGGCGGGTGATATTGCTGCCGCCCGTGCGGGCGTAGGCCCACTGCTGCCGGTCCCATTTGGCCCCCAGGGCCGTTTTTTCGGCCAGGCTGTAGACCGGGAAATTGAGCAGGGAGATGAAGGCGATCTTGTTTTCGAACATGTCTTCGGAAACATGGGCGGACAGGTCGAACTGGTTCATGGCGATGTCGAGCGGGGTGATCTCGCCCCAGTCGAGGTCGACCGGCTGGTCCTTGTCCAGGGACATCTCGTTGAAATTGCCGCCGATGGCTTCGCTGTAGAATTCCAGCTTATTGAAGAGGGCGTCCAAGGGCGCTCCGGCGACCGCGAAATTCGCCCGGCAAAAAATGGCGAATTCAGCGGCGCCGCCGTCGGCGGCCCGCCACAGCGCGGCTACCTGTTCCAGGCCGCGGTCGATGCGGAATTTCTCAGCTTCGCCGTATTTTTGCAACAGCTCGGTTTTCACCTTGAGCAAGGCGGCGCTATCGATGAATTTTGCCGGCTCCTGGGCGGTGAGCATAACCGTGGCGGTGAATGTCAAAAGCATAAAAAGGCAGGAAAAT
>JAPKZL010000222.1 GCA_026393795.1 Candidatus Aminicenantes bacterium
GCGACTGGCCGTACGGCAAAAGAAATCGGAAAAGAAGCTGCGCCGCAAGGACTATGTGCCACAAAATGCGGGGGACCTGGTGCAAATCGATTCGATCACCTTCTTTTTGGACAATATTAAACGCTACGTCATCTCGGCGGTAGATCTGGTCACCGGTTTTGCCTTTGCCTATGGCTACAAAAAGCTGAACAGCGCCAACGCCAAGGACTTCTTCCACAAGTTCCTCCACGTGGCTCCTTTCCCGGTCAAACATATCCAAACGGACAACGGCGACGAGTTTGAAAAGAACTTCCGCGTCGATATCCGTGCCAGCCCGATCATTCACTTCCACAACTACCCGCGCCATCCCCAAAGTAATGGCCATATCGAACGCTTTAACCGCACGGTCGAAGAACAACATATCCAATGGCATGAGGATGAGCTCCTCAGCGATGACCTCACGGAGTTCAACCATAACTTGATGGAATACCTTGTCTGGTTCAACACCGAAAAACCCCACCGCTCGCTTAACAAAAAACCGCCTTTGCGCTATTATATCGATTCGCTACATGCAAATAACAAAAAGTCCAATATGTTATGGACTCTTACACCTGCTTGACTTTTTTACGCTTTATTCATAAAATAGAAAAAAGGAGATCCTCCAATACCAGGGCAGGATAAACAGCTGGAACGCGGCGAGGCTGGATATAAAAGGCTAAAAACTATTTCCCGAACAATATGAACATACGTCAGAAAATCCATATGGACAAGCTTGCGGGAAAACCTGTGGCGCTTGTCTTGAATGTGGTTGCGCGCTTGCTGTCCGTGATCCTTAGACGCGACCATACGCTTCATGCTAATTTCCGGCGGATCGTGATCTGCAAATTCGTCGGCTTGGGCAGTATCATCCAGTTAACGCCGTTCATCCGGACCTTGCGCGCGAACTATCCAGAAGCGCAGATTGCTTTTGTGACCTCGGAATCCAACCGCGAACTGGCGGAGCGGCTCGGTCTGATCGATACCGTTATTACCGTGAACGATACAGCAGGCTTGTTCCCTCTCCTTTTCACCGCAGCACGGACATTGTTTCGCCTTTGGGGCTTTAGAGCCGAAATGTACATGGATTTCGAGCTTTTTTCCAATTTCAGCAGCGTTCTTGCGACCATGAGCTGCGCCAGGAACCGCATTGGATTCTTCAAGAGCTCCTTCGCCTACCGCTCCGGGATTTACAATTACCTGATCTATTTTAACATGAAAGCACCGGTGTCCGAGGTGTTTTTGCAGAGCGCGAGGCTGTTGGGGTGCAAGGTCATCATCCGCGAACTCCACAAGATTGAAGTCCGGGAAAAGGACCTCGCCGCTCTCAAAGCGGTCCTCCCCTTTGATCCCCACAAAAAATTTATTGTGGTCAATGCCAATGCTTCCGACCTCCGCGTGGAGCGGCGCTGGGACGGAGCCAGTTTCGCGCAGCTCATGGAAAAAATAGTGGAGGCCTTTCCCGATCGCCGGATTGTGCTTTCCGGCGTCAAATCCGAGGCCGCCTATACGTCCGAGATTCGCAACATGGTCCGCGAGCCCTTTCGCGAACGTATCGACGACCTCTCTGGCAAACTCACCCTGGGCGCGTTCATCGCGCTCCTCGACAACGCGGAGCTGCTGATCTCCAATGACACGGGCCCCATGCATATCGCCTTCGCGCTCAGGAAGAGGACGGTTACCCTCTGGGGGCCGGGCCTCCCGCTGCAGTATGGCGATGCCGTGAACTCCATCTCCATCCACAAGAACCTTTACTGCAGTCCATGCATCTACGAATTCGACATTCCGCCTTGCAAAGGCGACAACCAATGCATGAAGGCCATTTCTGTAGATGACGTGTTGGCGGCGGTCCGCGTCGCTATCACCAGCGCGCCGGTGGGGCGTGCAGTGGAAAGCAGCATGATCTACACCCGGGACGAAGGCCATTATCCCCTGGGGGTCGTAATCAAGTGATTCCATTTTGCAACTCCCATCATCCCTGTTTTCAGGTGGCACGTATCTGTCATCCAAGTGCCAGGCTGCACGCCTTGGTTCACATTGGGCGCTGCCTGCCAGACCATGTCCGTCTCTCCCACGCGCAACGCGCAGTTCTTGACCATCCATCTCCGGAGGAATTATCATGAAACGAAATCCCGGTTGGTTCAGAAAGTTCCTGTTCAAGGGCATCAGCCGCATTTATCTGGGAAAACCCGAGCAGGCCGAGTTCCTGGCCACTCGTTACGCAACGGTCGGTTCCATTGTCAAGGAAGGAATAAACCAGTTCTGCTACTTGGCGCGTTCCACCCGTTCCCCGGGCATCACCAGCATCCAGATCGAACCCACCAACCGCTGCAACATGAAATGTTCGATGTGCCCGGTCAACAACGGCATGGTCAGGCCCCGCGGCGACATGGATTTCGACCTGTTCAAGAAGATCGTGGACGAGAATCCGAGCATTGGCTTCTACCTGCTCATGAATTGGGGGGAACCGCTGCTGCATCCGAAGATTTTCGACATGGTGCGTTATATCCGCTCCAAGGGAGGACGGCCATTCTTTACCACCAATGGTGTGCTGCTGACGGAACAGGCCATGCGGGAAGTTATGGAAAGCGGCCTGGACCGGCTCACCATCTCCCTGGATGGCATGGGGAAAACCTACGAGCAAATCCGCGGACGGCCCTATGCCGAGATCAAGGAGCGGGTCAAAAAGCTTCTGCAGCTGCGCGATTCCTTTGAAAGCCCCATGGGGATTGATGTCAATCTGGTGGTATTCGACGAGACTGAAAGTGATGTTGATGCCTTTATAAAAGAATGGCGCCCGCTGGTGGACCGTGTGCAGATCCAGCCGAAGATCGAATTTTCGGGGAAACGGAAAACCCGCTGCAAGGAACCGTGGCGCGGAAATATCATCGTGCTTTGGGACGGTACGGTGGTGCCCTGCTGCGTGGATTACGAGGGAAAGCTGGCTCTGGGCAATGTGCGGGAAAAGTCCTTGAAGGAGATCGTGAATGACAAGCCTGCCCGCGCCCTGCGCGCGCTTCATAACCAGTACAAGTTCACCGGCCCTTGCGAGACCTGCAGCGAGTACGAAACCCCACTGATCCATCCGCGGTTTGATTGAGTCCCTGCGGATGTCAACGCTGAATTACAGCATCTTGGATCGGTTGATTTAAATCCAGATATGTATATTATAGTTTTTTTTGTAAAAATATCTGAACTTTCAGTTCTGTCGTCCCAAACGGTTCATCAGTTTCCAGAAACGGCCGTTGTTGGATGAAGACCAGGCATGTCCTCTCGGCGGCAGGTCGCGCAAAAGGATGGTGCGGTAGCCGTTTTGGCGATAGATCCGTTCCGAATCGATGCAGATGCGGATCAAATCGGGATAATCGCCGAGATTGTAGCAATAAACTACCCCGAATTGCGGCCCTTTAACAACAGGAGGCAGATTCTCTCCCTTCTGGTTGACATAGGCCTGGGAATGGGAAATGATGGCGTTGTAGAAGTGGGGGCGGCGGTTGGCTAAATAATGGCTCATTCCGGCCCCGGCCGAGAGACCGGCCAGGAAAACCCGGCGGGGATCGACCGTGTAATGGGCAATCACCGTATCGATGATCTTTTCGATGCCGTCAACTTCTTTGTCAATCTGCCAGCCTACGGCGCTACAGCCCAGGAAAGTGTACTCATACCTGGCGGTCGGAACGAGAAGGATGATGCCGCGGTTACGGCAAAATTGGATCAAACTAGTTTCTTCGATCGGACTGCCGGTGTATTTCTTCAATGAAGGGATATTTTTAAAACCCGGCGATATCACCCCATGGAAGTAGACCAGCAAAGGGAGCTTGCCGTACCTGGTGGCGGGAAGAAAGAGGCGATAGTCCCTGGAATTGCCCGAATCGTCGACTACCGGATACGGTGTTTCCAGGGTCTTGGCCGGCTGGAAAGAATTGCAGGCGTTAAAAGCGAACGATATAAGGAACAATCCCAGCCACGACCGATTCATTTTCACGAATTTTCCCCTGCGGCCGAGCCAGCGCTGTGTATTCCATCCAGCAGCGGCTGGCTTTTCTTCCGTAACGTATCCAGTTAAAAAACCAAGCTTTCGTGCGCCTGATCGTCGACGCAGGTAACCGCATAGACGTAGTCGCTGTCGGCGGGGATGTTGCGGTCGTCGTATTTAAAAACCGTCCCCGCGACCTCGGTGATGCGCGCCCACTTGGTGTTGTCTTCCGTACTCGATTTCCGGTAAATCCGGTGCGCGGTGATGACAAGCCCTTTCTCGGTGTTATCGGGGTTGGCTTCCCAGGTCAGGGTGTTCAGGGTATAGCCTTTAAAGAAACTGCGTTCGACGAATTTCGTTACTCGGAGGTTGCTCACCGATTTGATGCGAACCTTGCTGAAGGGATCGACCTCGATCGTTGAGACAAAAACTTGCGTTGGCTCTTCTATGGAGTTCCAGGCGACGAGCATATGATCGTATCCCGAATACAGAGACCACACTTCAACAGCTCTATCCGAAACGGCTGCAACCTTGTCCCATCTGGCTGCTGTTTGGTTGAACTTGTAAAGGAGAAGAACTCTACCAGGGGCCATGACCGCAGCGTAGAAATCCTTGCCGTGTGAGACCATCCTTGAAAAGAAGGTGTGCCAGGGAAAAAAGACCAGGCCGTTATTGAGCGGGATTATTGCGCTCATTTTTTGGGTGGCTGGATCAAAGTACCGGGTCAAGTAGTCACCCGAAGTGGAGGTGGAAAATAAGGTCATTATCTTGTCCTCGCTGTTGACGGCAACCTGGGGCAGGAAGGACCAGGCCGGGTTGGGGGAAACAACGTACCAGTCACCCGCATCGCTGTTATCCTTGTTGAATTCCGACAGGTAAATGACCAGGTTCTCATCTATATCTGGGATTTTATAATCGCTTTTCCAGACCGCCCAAACGTGGTCCTCTGAATCGACGGCGAGATGGGGCTGTGTCGAAGCGGTTACGCCATCCCTGGAGATATTGAAAGGGGCCCCGAAAGTGGCGTCATTCTTTCCCTTGCGGTGCAAGTAGGCTTCCTTGATGAAGGTATTGACTATCTCGCAATCGATGGTGACTACCTGGTCGGTTGAGTCGACGGTCATGCCACTGGTCTTGTCATACTTACCGATTCTTGGAATTGTGGCAGGGGCTGTCCAAACTCCGTTCTTGAATGACGCGTAGACCTGGCCGTTGGCATTTTCCCACATGCAGTGAAAGTTGTCCCTGCTGTCGATCTCTATATATGAGGAACCGTAGTCAACAAGCGTTGGTTGGGCGCCGTAAATTACCGCCGGAGCACTCCAGGTTCCGTTCTTCGGGCAATAAGAGTAATAAAATTTTGTTCCCTCAGGGCCCCTTAAAATCACCAGGCGGTTGCCTTTGGAGTCCTCGGCAACTCCGGGGCCGCGCCAGTTTCCAGTGTCGTTGGCTGGCGAGACTTGGACCATTTCAACGGTTGCGACTTGAGCGCCAGGGCTATCGGTTTTTACATTTGTCGGGTCCTTGGCCTCGGAGGAGGCGCCAATGATCGTCCCCATGAAGAGGATGGAGATGGCCATTAGTATGACCACAGGCAAAACAGATTTTTTCATAATGCTTCTCCTAAATTGTTTTCTTAGAACTAAATTATATAATATATCCCCAATAAAGTCAACATTTGACCAACCGCTTTTTTTTGCTTTCAAAGAAGGCTATTTCAAAAGGGAATTTGCCTGCAAATAGCGGACAATGGCCTGCACAAAGATCTTGTTGCCAAAGGCATTGGGGTGGATATTGGCTTTGCTGATCCTGAGGTCCTGGACCTTGTAAGCCAGCATTTCGTTCAGCGGGTCGAGAACGGGAAAGCCGTAATCGCGGCAGAGCTTTTTCACTATTTCGTGAATTTCGCCGAACAGGTAGTGTTCCATGTCGGCAAATTCGGTATGGATGACGAACAACACCGGGATTTGCGGCTGGGTCAAGGCGCGGATTTTGGCGAAGGCTGTGTTCAGGATCTGCCAATTCTCGGGTTCCTTATAGCCATCGAAGTAATAGCGGTTATACCCTATCTTAATGAATTTGTAGCCATCCTTGGAATATTGCGGCCGGGTATCGGCATTGGTTTTTTTCAAATAGAGACGATTTTTTATCAACATGTAGGTTTTTAAATGAGACAGGAGGCCGTCCAATAAATCGCTCCCGGTGGAAAAAAAGGAGTTGTAACCTTTATAGGTATGCAGGACTCGCCGCTCCCGGCTAAAAACGCCTATATCGTTCAAACTGTAGCCGATGATGATCAGGTCGGGGGAATACTTCAAAACTTTGTCCTGGATCCTCTCCGTTTCCTGGGGGGTGTTGTAGCCCATGACTCCGAAATTGATCACTTCCACTTCGGGGCGAATTTTTTGCAGCTCCCGCTCCAGCTGTTTTGGCCACGTATCTTCCAGCTCCAATCCGAAGCCGAAGGTGCACGAATCGCCGACGGCGGCGATGCGGAAAACTCCTTGCGGCTTGGGGATGGAATATTCCCGATCACGGATTCCGTCCTGATTGATCCTATACCAGGCATCGTCCTCGAAAGCGGAACTGCCGGGGATCAGTTCGTAACCCATAAGCGGATTGGCTGAAAAACGATGGGTTTTCAAGGACAGGGGGATGACCGTTTGCCCGTTGAGCTTGTTCCAGAAAACCCTGACAAAAACTTCGACGACTGCGACCGTTAAAACAGTCGCTAAAACGATGACGAAAATACGCAAAAAGAATTTTTTCATAAAACCATTCCTTGCTTCAGATAGAAAACATTTTACCACACTCATGCCTGGCGGGCAATATGGCGCATTGCCTCATCCTCCAGGTAGAGTTTTGATGAGGCCATGTGCGGTGTTGACAATTGATTTTTCGTTTAGTAAGATTCTTTTTGAGGCTTGATTCAAGGGAAGAGGGTTAACCCCCACAGCCCCCGCTGCCGTGACCGGACCAGGCTGACCTGGAAGCATCTTTGAAAGTCTCAGCCACTGCCCCCCGATGGGGTGGGAAGGCTTTTTAAAGATTCCGGAAGTCGGAAGACCTATCAGGTATCAACCCGATGCGCATTATCTGCGGAGGGCGGATAATGGTGACGCTCTAAGTCCTCATTTTTAGAGCCTTATAGCAAATTCTAAAATTTGTTAGCTTTTTAGAACAAATTATGAATTTGCTATCTAAGGCTCTTATCAAGTTCAGCTGGGTTAGGAGGTATGGCCATGGCGCGTAATTTGTTTTTTTTCTGTTTACTGGTGTTCCCGTTCATGCTTTTTTCCGGGGAAAAAAAGGAAAAGCCGGACATAGAGGAAAAAATCGAGGTCATCGGCAAGGTGCCGCTGGCCAAGGCGTTGCAGAGCGTAACGGTTTTCAATGAAAAGGAATTGGCGTTCCTGCAATTTGCCGGCTTGAAAGCGGCCCTGAACCAGACCCCGGGCATCCTGGTCCTCAGCGCCGGCCATCCCGGCCAGTTTGCCTATACGTTCGCCCGCGGCGCGGCGGTCAACCAGATGCTTTTTCTTGTCGACGGCTGCAAGCTGTTCGATCCCTCGAGTTCGCTGAGCGGCAATTTTTCATTTTTATCGCCCCAGGTCATCCAAAAAATAGAGATCATCCGCGGTCCGCTCAGCAATCTCTACGGTTCGAGCGCCATGGGCGGGGTAGTGAACCTGATCACCAAAAAGAGCAACGGGTTCGGTTTTTCCTTGAGCAGGGGGAGCCATGATACGTATGAGGGCGATTTTTTTTGGGGAGGGAAAAAGGCTGGGTTCAATTTTTCCCTGAACGGCCATTTCCTGAATTACAGCGACGGCGTGCCGAACGACAAGCTGCAAAAACAGGGGTTCTCCTTCAATTCGGGTTATGAAAAAAACAATCTAAGCCTCGGGCTCTCGCTGTTCGGCAATCTCGTCGCTTCCGGGATCCCGATCAACCTGGGTCTGCCCACCCCGCAACGGCATTATTGGCAGAAAAATCTGCTCTTTTCCGCCCCCTTCCTGTATCGTTTCACCGAACATCTTGACCTGGATTGCAAAATTTCCCTGCACTGGAATCAGTATGAGTTTTCCGATCCCGACGACACCTGGAACCCCTCCTACGGCAACAGTTCTTTCATTACCGCGTTGACGGCCCGATTCAATGCTCTTCTCTGGGAAAAAGTGAAGCTCATGGCCGGGATCGACTACTCCCTGCAGACGATCGACAACCAGAGCAACGGTGAGTGGCTGCTTGAAGAGGCCGGGACCAGCGTCTTTTCCCACTTTTTAAGCCTGAGTGCCGATCTGGGCAGATTCCTCCTTTCGGGATCGGTCCGCCTGGACAAGTACAAAAACCTGCGAACCGTCTTTTCCCCGCAAATGGGGCTTTCTTTCAACCTGCTGCCCAATTTCAAAATACGGGCCTCGTATGCGCAAAGCTTCCGGGCCCCGACCCTGCCGGAATTGCTTAACCCCTACTGGGGCAATCCGGCGCTGGTCCCGGAAACCGGGAAATCGTTCGAGTTCGGCGGCGATTTTTATTTGAAATCGCTGGCCCTGGGGATCAGCTTTTTTGATTCCCGCTATTTGAATCTGATCGGCTACAGCCCGCTTACCTGGAAATTCGTCAATATCAATGAGGCGATCAGCAAGGGAATGGAAGTGAGTTTAAAACAAACTTTTTTCAGCCATTGGCAACTGGGCTTGGCCTATACCTTTTTGAAAACCCGGGACGTGCAATACGATCGGGAGCTCTTGCGCCGTCCGCGCCACACCCTGTCGGCGCAGCTCACCTATCAGGGTCGCAGGTTCGATGTTTTTGCCGAGATGATCTACGTGGGCAAACGCCTCGATTACAACGAAACGCTCTGGACGGTTGCCGAAAATCCCTCCTTCAACACCTTCAATTTCGTTTTCAATTTCCATTTGTCGAGCGAGATGGCCTGGTTCTTGAATATCAGCAATGCCTTTAACCGTCATTTTGAAGAAGTGCTGGGCTACCCGGCGCCGTTGCGCAGGATTCTGGTCGGCATCAGATATCAGGGGACGAAATGACGTTGCGCCAATCCAATCCATGAGACTGAAAAAGGCATATTTGTTTTTTGGTTTTTTCCTGATTGCCGGCACGATCGTTGCCCAGCGGGTCGTGTCCATGGCTCCGGCCGTGACCGAGATTGTTTTCGCCCTAGGCAAAGGCGATTTGCTGGTCGGCGTCAGCCAGTTCTGCGATTATCCGGCCCAGGCTCGAGCCATCGCCAAAGTCGGCGGTCTGTTCGATGTGAACATGGAAGCGCTCCTGGCGCTGGCCCCGGAAATCGTCATCGCCTATCCCGAACAATATGCCCAGGTTCAATTTCTGGAAACCCGGGCACGGGTGCTGGTGGTGAAGCACGAATGCCTGTCCGACCTCTTCGCTGCCATCGTGGCGATCGGCAACGCCCTCCATGCGGAAGGCGAGGCCGAGAGCATGGTCCTGGCCCTGAAAAGAAAATTCGCCGCGATCAAGGCCCGGGCCAAGGGCAGAAAAACAATGCGGGTCCTGATCATCGCCGGCCGCAACCCGGATGAACTGAAAAACATGTATATCATCGGCAACCGCGATTTTCTCAATGAGCTACTTGAGATTGCCGGCGGCGTCAACGCCTACCGGGGAACGATCCGTTATCCGAGCATATCGATGGAAACGGTTGTTTTCCTCAACCCCGACGTCATCATCGAGCTTTCGGCCCATTACGAAGGGATAGGCGATGAACGGATTCATGAACTTTGGCAGCCGTTCACCATGCTGGCGGCGGTCCAAAACCGGCGGCTGCAAATCATCAAGGAAACGTTCTGGCTCAGGCCCGGGCCCCGGGTCAACATGATTGCCGAAGCGTTGGCCCGGTTATTCGCCTCAGCCGCCGGCGAAAAAGAACCGTCCACTCCGGCCGATTCATGATCCAAGTCAAGCACCTGAGTCATTCGCTTGGCCGCAAGACTGTTCTGCGAAACCTGGATTTCCATTTGCATGAAAACGATTTTGTCCTGATTTTCGGGCCGAACGGGGCGGGAAAATCGACCTTGTTGAAACTGCTGGCCGGAATCCTCGCCGCTGAAAAAGGAGATGTTTTTATCGGCCAAAAGAATATATCGCGCTATTCAAAAAAAGAATTGGCCACGCAGGTCGCTTATCTCCCCCAGTTTGACGATTTCAACTTGCCGTTGCTGGTCAAGGACATCCTGCTTTCCAGCCGCTATCCCTACCAGGCCCTTTTCAAGGGCTATTCGCGCCGGGATTACGAGATGGTCGAACGATCGGTCGAACGCTTTGCCTTGCAAGATGTTGTCGGCCGCAACATGCAGACCCTGAGCGGCGGCGAGAGGAAGAAGGTGCTGCTGGCCAGCGCCTTCATCCAGGACGTGCCGATCGTTCTATTGGACGAACCGTTGAATTTTTTGGATCCCGCCGGGGCCAGGCAGGTGATGCGCATGCTCAGGGAGATGCATGCCTTGGGGAAAACGATCGTGCTGGTCTCCCATGCCCTGGAACACGTTTATTCCCAGGCCAACAAGATGCTGGCGTTGAAAAACGGTGAAATCCGCTATTTCGGGGAAAAAAAATTTTCAGCCGAGCTGTTCCAAGATATTTACCAGGTATCGGTCAAACGGGTGTTTGCCGAAAACAGGGAAATCATCTACATCGATGAATAAAAAAATTTATTGGCTTGGTGCGATTGTTTTAATATGCTTGCTCATCATTCCGTTTTTCGGCGTCGTTCCCATCAAATGGCAACTCCTGCTCCACAAAAATACCGCCAGTTTTATTTTTTGGCAATTGCGTGTCCCGCGTGCCTTGCTGGGGTTCGTCGCCGGGTCCATTCTGGCGCTGTCGGGCCTGGTATGCCAGAATTTGTTTAAAAACAATCTGGCCACTCCCGAAATTCTGGGAATTTCTTCCGGAGCTTCGGCCGGAGCGGTTCTGGCGCTTAAATTCAATCTGCATGTCCCGTTTTTCGGTTTGGGCGGGATGGTTCTGTTTTCCTATCTGGGGGCCTTGTCGTCGGTTCTGTTTGTCCTGCTCATTTCGCGCCTGGTGCGCAATGCATCGCTGTACACCTTTTTAATGTGCGGCGTGGCGCTGAATTTCTTTTATTCGGCGCTGATTGTTTTTTTTCAATACCTGTTCGATTATGCCAATACCTTTTCGCTTTTGCGCTGGCTGATGGGGGGCATTTCCGTGACCGGATATCATGAAGTCATTTTATTGGCCAGCCTGCTGTTGCTTTTTCTATCGGCCATTTTTCTTTTCAAGAAGGAGTTTTTGCTGCTCGCGGCCGGTGACCATTTCGCGCAAAGTCGGGGTTTGCCGGTGCAGCAATTCAGGATAGCCGCGTTTTTGGGGCTGGCATTTTTTGTTGGCGCGGTGGTTTCGATTTGCGGACCGATCGGATTCGTTGCCCTGATCGTGCCGCACATATCCAGGTTGTGGGGCAAGAGCCATTACGGCCAGACCGTCGTTTTAACGCTTCTGCTGGGCGGCGGTTTTTTGCTCCTGGCCGATTGGCTGGCGCGAACGCTCGTCGCTCCGGTCGATATCCCGGTCGGGATTGTCACCTCGCTGTTCGGGGCGCCTTTCTTTTTGTCGCTGATCCTGTCGCAATTGAAAAAAGCGGAATGATTTTCCGCGGATTGAATAGCGCCAACATTTTTTTGCTATAATAGCAGGCGGGAAAATATTTTGCAAAATATTTCCCCGTTAAAAAATGAAAACACACATTGAGATCAACCGGGCCAACCTGCTCCACAACCTGAACGTCTTCAAAACCATCACCCGTAAAAAAGTGATGTTCGTGGTCAAGGCCAACGCCTACGGGCACGGTTTACCCGAGATCATCGAAATCAGCAAATCGCAGCCTGGCGTGGACCGCTACGCCGTGGATTCGCTCCAGGAAGCCCTGCTGGTCAAATCCCTGCAGCAGGAAAAACCGGTAGTGATCCTGGGCTGGAGCGATCCGGACGAATTGACGGAAATAGTCGCCAATGAGTTTGAAACGGTGGTCCCCTCCATCGACCATTTGCGCTTGACCCGGGAAATTGCCAAAAAATTGCGGCGCAAAGCGTTGATCCACCTGAAAATTGAAACCGGCACCAACCGCCTCGGCCTCGAGCCCGAAAAGGTCATTCGCCTGCTGGGCGATTTCCCCGACCCTTGGCTTGAATTGAAAGGCATTTATTCCCATTTTGCCAACATCGAAGATACGACCGATCCCACTTTTGCCCAGCAGCAGCTGGCCATTTTCAACCAGGTCATTGCCCGTCTCCCCGCCGGTAGGGTCATCCGGCATTTTTCCAGCTCGGCCTCCAGCCTGCTTTTTCCGAAAACTTTTTTCGACACGGTGCGGGTGGGAATCTCGGCCTACGGCTACTGGCCTTCCAAGCAGACCCACGCGCTGTATTTGCAGAAACACCGCAAAAAAATAACCTTCAAGCCCGTCTTGAGCTGGCATGCGAAAGTGGCCCAGGTCAAACAAATCAAAAAGGGTTCGGCGATCGGTTATGGGCTTACCTACCGGACGTACAGCCAGGTGAAAATCATCGTTGTCCCTATTGGTTACTACGATGGCTACGACCGCAAGCTTTCCAATGTCGCGCACGTGCTGGTCAATGGCGTCAAGGCTCCGGTCAGGGGCAGGATCTGCATGGATATGTTCATGGTCGATGTGTCGCATGTGAAAAACGTAAAAGTCGGCGATCGGGTAACCCTGCTCGGCGAACAGAAACATGAACATATCACGGCCGATACCCTGTCCGAATTGGCCGGCACCATCAATTATGAAATATTGGCCCGGATCAATCCGCTGATCCCGAGAATGATCGTTTGACCATGTCGGCAGCGGGCGCATTTTTATGGAACTTTTAAATTTTTCAAGTCGTTTATAGGTGTGTATGGATATAGCAGAAACCTTATTGAGGTGCAGAAATGGTGATCAGGAGGCCTGGAATATGTTGATCAATGCCTATTTCAAGGCGGTTTACAATATCGCCCTCAATTTTTTTGCCGACCGTGACATCGCCGCCGATGTCACCCAGGATATTTTTTTGAAAATGTACAACAACCTGGAAAAATTCAAGGAGGAAAAGAATTTTACCGCCTGGCTTTTCACCATCTCGCGCAACTATTGCATCGATTACTGGCGGAAAAACAAAAAATACCTCTTGAACAGCCAGGAATTGGACGAAAAAGTCAGCCTGCCTAGCCCGACCCCGGAAGATAACGTGGTCAGGGAATCGGAAATCAGGGAATTGAGAAAAAAAATAACCCAACTGGAGCCCGAATTGAGGGTCATGCTGATTCTGCGCGACATACAGGATCTATCCTACCGGGAAATCGCCGGAAAATTTTCCATTCCCGAAGGCACCGTAAAATCCCGTATCAACCGGGCCAGACTGAAGCTGGCCCAGTCTTATGTCCGGGGGGAAGCATGATGTACAAATGCAAAGAAATCGAATCCCTGCTCTCCGCCTACCTGGAGAATGAATTGCCGGCGGAGGTGACGGTGGATATCACCCAACACCTGGCCGCCTGCTCCCATTGCCTTGAGTTGAAGGAAAAAGTGGAAGAACTGATATTATCGTTGTCCGATCTGCAGGAGGAAGTTCCGTTCTTTCTCAAGAACCGGCTTTTCAACATCCCTGAAATTTCCGAAAAAAAGAAGCTCGCCAAGACCATTTTCTTCCCCAAATGGCTGGCCGCCGCGGCCGGCACGATCATCCTGTTCCTGAACCTGTCCTATTTCACCAATATTTTCCCGCCGCTCAACCGCACCATGCACACGGTGGTCGGCTCCATCGAAACCTTCGTGGTTCAGACCGGAGGCTGGTTCGAACAGATCAAGGAATCCAAGAATCTGCTGCTGTTCACCTTTTTCAACAAGAAAAGCAGCGAAAGCAAGGCTGAAAAATTGAACGCGGGCTTCAATGTAAATAAAGAAATGAGCAAAGGAGGAAACAATGGCTAACAATGAAGAAGCGAACAAGGTCCAGAAGGAGAAGAATCCGTCCTTAGCTGCTTTTCTGGCGATATTCCCCGGCATGGGAGCCATTTACAATGGCAACATCATCAAGGGCATCACCTACATGGTGATTTTTGCCGTGTTGATCGTTTTGACGGACAACGCCAATGACCCGGATGCGATTGTGTTTGGCCTGATGATCGCCGGTTTTTTCATTTTCCAGGTCCTGGACAGCTACAATGAAGCCGGCCGGATCAATAAAAATGTCCTGGCTGAAGAAAGTCCCGCCAGCCAGAAAGAAGACTTGTCCCTGTTTGCGTCCATCACCGTGCTGGTGATCGGGATTATTTTCCAGCTGGTCGAATTCGACGTGCTTACCTACCGCCAGGTTACGCGCCTGTGGCCGCTGGTGCTGATCATCTTTGGCATTAAGATCGTTTACAATTACTTTAAAAAAGAGGAGAGCAAAAATGGCAAAAGCTAAAAAAGAGTCGCTTTTCTGGGGATTCATCATCCTGCTGCTGGGGGTGCTGTTTCTGTTGAAAAACTACGGCCTTGAAATCAACGTCTGGCACCTGATCGGGAAATACTGGCCGTTGATCCTGATTTATATCGGCTTGAAAAATATTTACTTTTACGCAAAAAAGAATCAATGAAAAAAAGAGAAATTGTCATCGTGGTTTTGCTGATCGTTTTCGGGGTTGTCTACAACGTCGTTGAGAAGGGCAGGATCAGGTTCGCTGGTGATTTTTCCAGGTACTTCGACCCGATGCGCCTGGTCAGCGACCGCTATAGCGAGTTTCCCCAAAACGAGAAGATATTCCCGGCGCCGGGCAAAATTACGATTGCCAATCCGGCCGGAGAAATCACCATTGACAAATCGCTCGACAACCAGGTCCATCTTTTTTCCTTTTTCAGGGTTTATTTCCAGGACAAGGAGGATACGTTTTCCAAAAAAATCGTGCAACATGCCCGGGTGCTTACCCAGGTCGAAAACAATGAGTTGACTGTTTCCGCCGATTGCCGGCCCGAATTTCCCTTCAACCGGCTGAGAGTCCGCCTGCAACTCCTGGTTCCCGCCGGTGTCGTGTTGGCTCTCGACAACCGCGAGGGGATCGTCTCCATCCGCCACTGCGGCAAGGACATTTTCCTGCGCCAGGAAAACGGCAATGTGGTTCTGGAAGACATCCCGTCCGCGGTCAAGCTGGAGCTCACCCATGGCAATCTGCATGCGAAAAACATCGCGGGGAATGTCGCCATTGCCACGCGGCAAAGCGAGATTTTTTTGGAAGACGCGGCGGCCGTGCGCCTGCAGGCAAGGCATGCCGACTGCGAGCTGAAAAAAATAGCAGGTCCGGTGTGGATCGAACACGCCTACGGGCGCATCACCTTGGATGGCGCCGGGCAAGCGGAAGTCTACGGACGGCACAGCCAAATAGCGGCGCGGAACATCCGCAATGGCCTCAAACTCAGCAATGCCTTCGATGGCATCCTCCTCGAAAACATCCATGGCGATGTCAGCGTGTCGGGCCGATCGAGCAAAATCGAGATGCGCCAGGTCATCGCCAAAAACATGGTGATCGAAAATTCTTTTGCCGATACCGTCATTGAGGGTTATTCGGGAGAAACCCTGAATGCGCTGATCAAGAACGGAAATTTTGCGCTGAGCTCCAGCACGATCGCCGAGCGCTTGAATGTCGAATCGAGTTATGCCCGGATCGATCTGCTCCCGGGAGCGTGGGCGGATCCGGCTTTCAACCTGAAGACGTCCCACGGCCGGATATACAACCAGTCCTCCTTCAGCATGGAACTTTTCCAGGAAAAGGACGAAAGTTTCGCCAATCGCAGCGGCCAGAAGCCCGAAGTGGTCATCAACAATGTTTATGGTGATATTTACTTGAAATGAATTTCTGAATATTGCTTTTATCGCCCAAATGTACTATTTTTGATCCGGAATGAAAAAAACGGTCACGCTGCCCAATATATTGAGCTTACTGCGGATTTTCATGGTCCCGCTGATCATCCTGCTGATGATCAACATCAATGACCAAGTCTTTCCATATCTACTTGTGATCTACGTCTTCGCCGTGTTCTTGGATTTTTTGGACGGATTCATCGCCCGCAACTTTTCCCAGGAAAGTGATTTGGGCAAAATCATTGATCCGCTGGCCGATAAATTTCTGATTTTTTCGGTCCTGCTCACTCTGACCATCAAGTTCGATTTCCCGCTGTGGCTGGCGGCATTGATCGTCCTGCGCGACATCCTGATCCTCTGGGCCAGCTTTTTGCTTTTTAAAGGCAAAAAAATCGTCAAACCGTCCTTGCTGATCGGCAAGTTTACTTTCGGGTTGCTGAGCCTGCTGATATTTGTTTACATCGTCGACCTTCATGAAAAAATAGACTTGCTTCTGCTCAAGCGGACATTGATTGTCCTGAGCTTCGCATTTTTGCTGTGGTCCTGGTTTGAATATTTTCTGGTTTACCTCCGAGAGAAAAATGAGCAAAAAAAACTTGATTTTGGTGGTTGATGACGAGCCTGAAATCCGTTTGCTGCTGAAGGAATTTCTCGAAAGCCATAATTACGAGGTTTGGTTGGCCGAAGACGGGCAGAAAGCCATTGAATTGGCCGAAAAGCTGACTCCCGACCTGGTGATCACCGACTTGCTGCTGCCCAAGGAGCATGGCATTGACGTACTGCATCAGATCAAGGACCGCTTTTTCATACCGGTCATTGCCATTTCCGGGATCTACAAAAAAGGTGAAATCATGGAAGACGTCGAGGACATTTTCCTGGATGGTTTTTATCAAAAACCGCTGGACCTCGAAGATCTGCTCAAGGGCATTCGGGCCGTTCTGTATGAATGAGCCGTACCATTCGTTCAATGGATTTTTGCAGAAAAAATTTCCCGGGCAAAAAATAGTCAAAATACCGATCGCGGCAGGCTTTTCCTGTCCCAACCGCGACGGTTCGCTTTCGTGGGCGGGGTGCACGTTTTGCGATCCGTTGGCCTCGGGCCCGCTTCATGCCGCCGGGATGTCCATTGAGCAGCAGGTCGAAGGGTACATGGCCAGCCATCCGGGCAAGAAGTACATCGCCTATTTTCAGGCGCACAGCAATACTTATGGACCTGTTTCGGAATTGCGCTCCAAGTTCGAAACGGTTTTCAAGTACCCGGACATCGTCGGGCTGTTCATCGGCACCCGCCCCGACGCGATTGCCGAGCCGGCCTTCCGGCTCTTGGCGGAACTGAATCGCCGTCTGTACCTGACCGTCGAGCTCGGCTTGCAGTCGGTCCACGCCCAAAGCCTGCTGCTTTTGAATAGAAACCATACCTATGCGCAATTCCTCGAAGGCTACCGGAAGTTGCAGGCCCTGAAAATCGACACGGTCGTTCACCTGATCATCGGCATCCCCGGTGAAACCCGCGCCCATATGCGGGCGACCATTGCCGAGATGAACCGTTTGAAGCCCGCCGGGATAAAGTTTCACCTGCTGCATGTTTTGCGGGGCACGGCGTTGCATCGCCTTTACCTGGAAAAACCATTCCCGCTGCTCAGCCGCGACGACTATGCCGAGCGGATCGCTTACTTGCTTGAATACCTCGACCCCGACATCGTGGTTCACCGGCTTACGGCGGAAAGGGAAAAAGAGATATTTGTCGCGCCGGATTGGGCGCTGAACAAACAGGCCGTTCTCGCTGCCATCCGCTCGCGCTTGCACCAGACCGGAGCGTTTCAGGGCCGCCGTTATGTTCCTTCCCCGAAGCCTTCCTCTTTCGCCGGCGCTTCCCAGCCGTTGACAAAAAAATGAAATAATGCAAAGATATTTTCGGAATTGCCAATAGGGATTGTGATGGGAAAACGAATCATTGAATCTCCAGTGCCGTTTGTTTTAAGAAAAATATTCATCGAGAAGAGCAGCGGCGAACTGAATTTGAAAGGGGATAGTTTTGAAAAAACCTTGTATTTCAACGAAGGCAATCTCTGTTTTGCCAGGACCAACGTCCTGCATGAGCGTCTGGGCGAAATCCTTTTTAAGATCGGGAAGATAAATCAGACCCAGTTCTGGGACATCCATAAACTGCTTTCGGGCCAGAAGGATAAGATCGGCACCCTGATGGTCAGGAACAATTTCATCAGTCAAAAAGACCTCCATTTCGCCCTGATCTATCAAATCAGGGTAATCGCCCTATCCACGTTTTCTTTGACCGGCGGCGAATGGGAGTTCTCGCCGCTGCGTCCCGACCTTCCGGAAGATTCCATTTTCAAGATCGAATTGCCGGTGATTTTTTTCGAGGGCGTCCAGAGGTTCAAAAGCCTGCCCTTGTTTAAAAACAATTTTGTCAATCATTCCCTGCAGCCCAAACCCCTCGCGAATGAAATAAGGGAGTTTTTCAATTCCGCCGAAATTGATTTTTACCAGGAATTGCAGCGCCACGCTCCCGGCCGGGCCGCGGAAATCGCCGCCCAGATGGGCGTAGCCGAGGAAACCTTGTGGCAGAAACTCATGCTCTTTTTTTTGCTGAATACCCTTGAATTCACCCAAGCGACTGTTGACAAGGATACCAGCGAGAATATGGAAGAGTTGACCACCCTGTATGAGAAGCTGAGAGCCAAGGAAATGGATTATTATGAACTGTTCAATTTGAAAAACACGGCGACGTTCAATGAAATCAAGGACGCCTATTACCAGCATGCGAATAAATTTCACCCCGATCGCTTCGGCGACGCCCGCGATCCCGAGTTAAGGGAAAAGGCCAATTTTGTCTTTGCGCACATCAACAAAGCTTTTGAAGTTCTCAACCATGAGGAAAAACGGCGCGAATATGACATGAAGGGTTACAAAGAGATCCAAAGCATGGATAAAGGCAGCGAGAACTTGGGTGAAAAGGCGAACCTGTTCTATCGCAAAGCCAAAACCCTCTATTCACAAAAAAGATTTTGGGAAGCGGCCAGTATCATGGAAGAAGCGGTGCGAAATGATCCCGGCAAGGCCTCCTATTTTTTGCTGCTGGGCGTGAGCCAATCCAACATCCCGACCATGCGCCGGGTTGCCGAAAAGAATTTGCAAAAAGTCGTCGAGATGGAACCATGGAATGCGGAACCGTTGGCGGCGCTGGGATTGTTGTTTTTAGCGGAAAAAATGGACAAGCGGGCGGAAAACTTTTTTAGAAGAACATTAGCGATTGATCCAGACCATGAAGTGGCGCTGAGTAAAATAGCCGAAATGACGACGGGCGGCAAGAAACAGTCGATGTTCTCTGCTTTTAAAAAAAAGAAATAACCTTTTAAACCCCACATTTTGTGTTTTTATCATTCCGGATGTTGACATTTAGCGTTATTGGGGTAAAATAGCCAGCGAAATAAAAAATCGCCTGTCGGGGGAAATTGGTGAACATTCTTTTTGTAGCCAGTGAGGCCGTGCCGTTCGCAAAAACCGGCGGACTCGCCGATGTGGTCGGCATCCTGCCGCGAGTCATGGCCGCCAAGCAAACGGTCTCTTTGATCATTCCCGAATACAGTACCGAAGGCATTCGCGGCCTAGAACTGAGAACAATCGATTCCTTCACCCTGGCAATCGGTTCGCGCTTGTTCCAGGCCACCATAAAAAAGGCGGATATGGCTCCCCGTTTTACTGTCTATTTCGTCGCCCAGGAAGCATTTTTTGCCCGCGAATTTCTTTACGGGGATTCCGGCGGCGATTATCCCGACAACTTTCTCCGTTTCTTTTTCTTCCAGAAAGCAGTCGTCGAATTCGTGCAGCGGCGGAAACTGTTTTTTGATGTCATTCACAGTCATGATTGGCAAGCCGCGCTGATACCGCTGTTGGTCAAGCTCCCGAGCGCGCCGCCATTTTTGCAAAAGAGCAAAACAATTTTTTCCATTCACAACCTTGGCTATCAGGGAATTTTTGACGGGAATCTGTTCGAGGAGACCGGGCTTCCTGAGCACTTTTTTTCGCCGGAATACCTTGAGTTCTACGGCAAACTGAACTTCATGAAAGCGGGGATCATCTTTTCCGATTGGCTGCTCACCGTCAGTCCCACCTATGCCGGGGAAATTCTTCGATCCGAAAACGGATTCGGGCTGGATGGGCTGCTCAACAAATTTTCATTCAAGCTGAGCGGAATCCTGAATGGCGCCGATTACGGCCAGTGGAATCCCGAGATCGATCCTTTCATCGACCATCCCTATTCGTGTCGGAACCCGGAAATCAAAAGCTTGAATAAACAAGCCCTGTACCGCGAGCTCGGCATCGGCAAAAATCCCCGGGCGCCGTTGCTGATCATGATTGCCAGGATCAGCGAGCAGAAAGGGATGCGGCTGCTGGTGGAGCTGCTGCCGGTTCTGCTCAAGGAAAATTTGCATTTTGTCTTCTTGGGGTGCGGCGACGGTTTTTGGACCGAAAAGTTGCAGGAAACGGCCGCTCGTTTCCCGGAGAATTTCACTTTTCTGAATCGTTTCGATGAACGGATGGCCCATCGGCTGGAAGCGGCCGCCGACCTGTTTTTCATGCCCTCGCTGTATGAGCCTTGCGGCCTGAATCAGCTGTACAGCTTGAAATACGGCACGGTTCCCGTGGTTCGCGCCACCGGTGGATTGGAAGACTCGGTGACGGAATTCGACGCCGCCGGTGGCGGGAGCGGTTTTAAATTTTCGAGCAACCAGGCCGCTGACGTTGCGCCGGTCATCCGCAAGGCAATCCGCTTGTACCAGGACGCGGACGCCTGGCGGCGTCTTCAGCAAAACGGCATGCTGCTCGATTTTTCCTGGGAAAAGGTGGTTCGGGAATATATAAAATTGTATAATAAAATTTTAGGGGAGGACGGTAACCATGGCTGAGATTCTTTCTGCCAATGACGGAAATTTTGACAGTTTCATGAATGGCGCCAAGATGCTGATTGTCGATTTCTGGGCTCCCACCTGCGCCCCGTGCAAGCTCATGGATCCGGGACTGGAAAAGATCGCCGCCAGCTATCCGGAGAAGGTCCGTGTGGTCAAAGTCAATGTGAATGAAAATCCCCTGACTTCCTCCCGCTTTTTCGTGCGCTCGCTGCCGACCCTTTTGTTCATCAAAAACGGATTGGTCAAAACGCAGCTTGTCGGTGCCGTCAACCCGAGCCAGATTGAGAAAACCCTGATCGAAGTTCAATAATGGAAAGCCATTGGGATATCATCATTGTCGGCGGCGGGCCGGCCGGCCTGGCGGCGGCGATTTATTGCGGCCGGGCCCTGCGCAAAACCCTGGTCCTGGAAAAACAGGTGTTTGGCGGGCAGATCATCAAGGCGGATATCATCGAAAACTATCCCGGTTTCGCCGAGCCCGTCGTCCCGGCCGATTTGATGGAGCAGATGGTTAAGCAGGCCCAGCGTTACGGGGTGGTACTGGAAAATGATGAGGTCACCGCCATCCGCCCCGAAGGCCAATCGTGGCGGCTTGACGTCTACAATGGTTTTTTTACGGCCAAGGCGGTCGTTTTCGCCGCCGGTTCCGTGCACCGCTTTTTCAACGTGAAGGGAGAAAAAGAACTGCTCGGGCGCGGGGTTTCGGTCTGCGCGACCTGCGACGCGCCCTTCTTCAAGGATCGCAAGGTGGCCGTCCTCGGCGGCGGCGACACGGCCATTGCCGAGGCCCTGCACCTGGCGAAATTCGCTTCCGAGGTCTGGGTGATTCATCGCCGCGACGAACTGCGGGCGGAAAAAATACTTCAGGAGCGGGTTTTCAAAAATCCGAAAATCAAAATGCTTTGGGACAGGGAGGTTCTCGCTTTCCGGGGTGAACAGAAACTGGAAGCCGTTGAGCTGAGAAACAAAAAAACCGCCGCGGTCGAGAGCATCCCGTTTGCCGGGGCTTTTTTGGCCATCGGCACCATCCCCAACACCGTATTGATCAAGGATTACGTCGATCTGGACGGCAACGGCTATGTCGTCACCGACATTTCCCTGTCCACCAAGGCCAAGGGATTGTACGTGGCCGGAGAGGTCATCAAGGGCAACCGGCGGCAAGTGTCGATATCGGTGGGCATGGGCGTTCAAGCCGCCCTCAATTGTGAAGAGTACCTTGTCTCGCTGGAGTGAGTTCCCGCGACGCGAAAGGGAGTTTTTGCCGGCTGGCGCTTGAAATGGAGCCAAGGTGATCAAGGCCGAACTTTTTGAGAAAGGAAGTCAGAACCAGGTCACCTGCCGGCTGTGCGCCCATCAATGCCGTTTGCCCGAAGGGGGGTCCGGTATCTGCCGGGTCAGAAAAAACATTGCCGGCACACTTTATTCGCTGAATTCCGACCGAGTGATCGCCATGCATATGGACCCGATTGAAAAAAAGCCCCTGTATCATTTTCTGCCCGGCTCAAGCTCTTTCTCCATCGCCGCCATGGGCTGCAATTTTTCCTGCCGCTTCTGCCAGAATCATTCCATATCCATGGTCCAAGATGAACCGGGCATTTCGGGGGAGAATGTCTCGCCGGAGGAACTGGTGCAAAACGCCCTGGATAACCGCGCCCGCTCGATCTCATATACCTACACCGAACCCACCGTTTTTTTTGAGTTGATGCTTCAGACCGCCCGCCTGGCGCACCAGGCGGGATTGAAAAATGTCATGGTCAGCAACGGTTACCTGAGCGGCCAGGCGTTGGCCATGCTGGTCCCATACCTGGACGCGGCCAACATCGATTTGAAAGCCTTCAATGACGATTTTTACAAGCACTATTGCTCCGCCCGCCTGAAACCGGTCATGGAGACGATTGCCGCGCTGAAAGCCAGCGGGGTCTGGCTTGAAATTACCACGTTGCTGATCCCGGGATTGAACGATGATCGCGAAGAGATCAAGCGCCTGATCTTGTTTTTACTGGGAATCGACGACCGCATGCCTTGGCATGTGTCGCGGTTTTTCCCGCAGTACCGCCTGCGGAACATCCCGCCCACGGCCGAAGATTCCATATACGGTTTCCTGCGCCTGGGCGCGGAGATGGGCTTGAAATATCTTTATGGCGGCAATCTGAGCGCTGATTCTTGGAACGATACCGTTTGCCCGCAATGCCGGACAAAATTGATCCGCCGCCTGGGGTATCAGACCTCCGTGCTGGCTTTGCAAGCGGGACGATGCCGTACCTGTGGCTCGGCCATTCCCGGTATCTGGGAAAATTAGCTTCGTTCAGCGGCATGGTTGACAAAAAAATCGCCAGGGTTTATTTTACTTTCGGAGCAGACCATGACTGAAAATAAAAACCATGAAGATAATCCTTTCCCCGAGCCGGAGGAGCCGAAAGAGCGACCGGCTGGAACGGCCTACGATCCCAGCCAGACGAGGTTGCTGACCTCCATGCCGGCGGCCGCTGAACGCAAGCCGGAAAGGATCCCGGACGGTGATGCCGCCCACGGCCCGGCCGAAGAACCCGGATCGGTTTACGCCAAGAGGGAACGCTTCAAGAAGTTGACGCAGACCCAGATTATCTGGATTTCGTTTTCGATCATCCTGGTCTGTTTGATTTTGTTCGTTTTGCTGATCACGCAGGGGCGGCAAAGGAACAAGGCCCTCAAGCCGGCGACAGGAGAAAACCTTGAAGAAACGGCCGAAACCGGCAACCCTGACGCCGAGCGCATGCTGAAAAACAAGCTCGCCCGCCAGGCAGACAAACTCAGCCTGATCCTGTCGGACGACGAATTCACCGGCCAGGCACCCATGACCGTCAAGGCGACCGGGCCGGTCGTTTCAGCAACGGCCGATCCCGAATTGGCCGCCATGGTCGATGCCCTGAAGATCCGTTTGCAGGTCTCCAGTGAAGGCAAAACGGTTGGCCGCGGGACCACCGGCACCACGACCAGCAAGGGAGAATATCGCGGTTTCAAAATAAGCGTGGAAGAAAAAGCGGACAAGCAAAAAATGCTTTCCGAGGAAACCACCGTGACCACCCCGCAAAAGGGGTTAATCCGGACTGCTGACCGCGTGCTGCAGTCGGTCAGCGGCAGCGATTTGGCGCAATTTTCCGCTGAATTGCTGAATGCCGGATTGGAGATCATCCGCTTGCCCGCCCAACCCGGGAGCGGGGTTTGCAAGGTGCAATTCCGCGCTGTCCATGGGTTTGGAAAACCGATCCCCGGGGATCTGCTGATCTCGGGAAGGAGGGTAGGGAAAATATCGCTGGGCATGCCAACCACCCAGCTGGAAACCATCCTGCTCTCTTCGTACGTTGTCTTGAAGCGGAAAGTGCTTGTCAATGACGTGTATTACGATGTGTACAAGGTGCTGGATCAAAGCAACGAACCGCTTTTTTTTGTCTATGAGAACCAGGGACGGGTGTGGGGGATCTCCCTGATCAGCGATCTTTTTCAGACCGAGAAGGGCATCGGCATCAACAGCACTCTGGGGAGTTTGCGGATCAATTATCCCCAGGTCAAGGTGGGACTCTCCGAAAAAAATACCCCGTACGTTAAAATGGACGACGTGGAAGGGCTTTTCATCCTGCCCAGCGAAGGGATTGACATTAGAAAGCGTGTTTTCCCGAATAATACCAAGATCATTTTCTTCTCGGCCGGCCGGGCCGGATGCAAAATAGAAATTTATTTGAAAAGGGTCAGCAATCCCGTAGTCAGAAACGGTACGTAGGTGATCAGCAAGACCGCCACCAGTTGGATGATGAGAAAGGGGAAGACATCCTTGACGACTTTGCCCATCGGTTCATTGAAGCGGTAAGAGGCCAGGAAAAGGTTCAAACCGAGGGGCGGCGTCAGGTAGCCCAGTTCCAAGTTGGCCAGAAAAATGATCCCCAGATGCACGGGATGGATGCCAAAGAGATTGGCCACCGGGATGATCAGCGGGACGACCACCAGGATGGCCGAAAAGATATCCATGAAACAGCCCGTGATCAGCAAGCCGATGTTCAACAGCAGCAGGAACACATATTTGGAACTGATGTGGATTTGCACCCAGGCGGTCAACTGCATGGGGATCTCGGCATCGACGACATAATAGGAAAGACCCTTGGCCAGGGCCAGGATAGCCAGAACGCCGCCCATAACCGGCATGCATTTGAGCAGCACCTGAGGCAGATCTTTTATTTTCAGGTCTTTGTGAATCACGACCTCGATGAACAGGGCATAAATCACCGCGATGGCTCCGCTTTCCACCAAGGTGGTGATGCCGCCGAAATAACCGTACACAATAATGACCGGCAGGAGCAATTCCCAGAAAGAATCCTTGGTGGCGGTAAAAGCTTCCTTTAAAACAAAGTGTTGCCGGGTCACCTTGTTTCTTATAGCGTACCAAATTCCAAATATGATCATGGTCAGCACCATGAGAATTCCCGGGACGATGCCGCCGATAAACATATCCTTGATGCTGATTTGCGCCGTTACCCCGTAAATGATGACCGGCAGGCTCGGCGGAAAAAGCAGGCCGATGCTGCCGGTTGCGGTGAGCAGACCGGTGCTGAATTTCGGGCTGTAGTTCCCCTTGATCAGAACATAGGACAGCAGACCGCCCACCGCCAGGATGGTGACCCCGGATGCGCCGGTGAAAGTGGTGAAAAAAGTGCAGACCAGGATGGCCATGATGGCCAAGCCGCCGGGGAACCATGAAAAAAAAGCCTTGAAAAGCTTGACCAGCCTTTCGCTCGCCTTGCTTTCAGACAGGACAAAGCCGGTGAAGGTAAAAAGGGGAATGGCGGCAATGGCATGGCTGGTTAGAAGCGAGTATGCTTCGTTGGCCATGACCTCCAGCGGTTGGGCCGCTTTGGCGAAGAACAGGAAACCCAGGCCTCCCAGAACGATGAATATCGGTACCCCGAAGACCGCCGAGACGATCAAGACCAAGATCAAAGGGGTGACCAGGCGACCCAGGACTTGGTTGTAAATCGGCACCAGGGAATCTAAGAATTCACCGGCGCTTGGAAGCAACACATGGGAAACATTGGCGATTGCCCCCAACGCCAGGAGCGTTCCCAGGATCAGCCCCAGCGCGGCGATGATTTTCGCCAAAGGCTTGGGCGGGGTATGGGTGATGAAGCGAACAGCCATGAGCAGGTATCCCAGGGGCATGACCATGGTTATCCAGCGCAAGGGGAAAATTGCTACTTTTTCTTCTGGGCCAAAGGCGTTCAGGAGAAATGAAAATGAGATCCAGGCGAAGGCGGTGCAGAAAGTCGTGTTGATCAAAGCGCTGACCACCTGGATGCGCTTCAGAAGCCCAGCGGGTAATTTCCAATTCAGCGTGAGCGATAGATGTTTGTTTTCTCTCGCCGTAATGACGGCGCCGATAAAAGCCAGTATCAGAACCAGGTGATGGGTGAACACGGTGGAATTGGCTACGCCGGTGTGAAAAACCGTGCGGGCGATCACTTCCAAAAAAGGAAAAAGCGCCAGCAGGAAAATAGTAAAAAAAGCCAGTAAATTTTCTAATCCATTGAACAGTTCTACAAACTTCCTATTGGACATTTTTCTGGCGATACTCCTGCAGCAATTGCCGTACTTTATCGTAGATTTCCCGGCTAAATTTCTTGCCGACCAGTTCGTCCATGCCCTTGTTGGCGGCATCCTGCCATTGGGGCAGGCTGTCGGCCGGTGCTTCGTGGATGATCAGGCCATTTTTTTTCATGGAGGCCAGTGCGTCCCGTTCCAATGCGTCGGTTTTTCCCGACAAAGCAGCCTCGACTTTTTTCACCGCGGCCATCATCGGCTGCTTGTAGTTTTCGGGGATCTTATCCCAGATCCTGCTTACGATGACCAAACCTCCCACCAACGGCGCTATATTCAGGGAATTCATGTGCGGAGCAAAGGGGAAATACTGCCCGGCGCCGGCCAGCAGCGGTGGCAGATAGAAAGCCTCAACCATGCCGCTTTGCAGGGACATCATCAAGTCCTTGAGTTCGGTGGGCACGACGTGGTAGCCCGATTTTTTCCAGGCCTGCTCCATTTCCGGTTCGCCGCTGCTGACCGACAGTTTTTGCTTTTTCATATCCTGCGGGTAGAGTACGGGACTCTTCGAGAAAAAATTGACCCAGCCGCTCATGGTCCAGATGATGGTCTGGTATCCCTTTTCTCGGTTTTGTTTTTCAAAGATGGGCACCAGTTGCCCCATGATGTAATTTAGCTCTTTTTCCGAATTGAACAAGAAAGGAGCACTGAGCACGAGCGCGTCGGCATTGATGTCCGTGATTCCGATATTGGTCAGCACGGCTCCGCCCAGGGTGCCGAATTTCATCTTGCGGATCATGTCGTCCTCGTCACCGGCTATCCCGCCCGGATAGATTTTCAATACCACCTGGCCGTTGGTGATTCGTTCCCATTCGCGGCCGATCTCCTTCAGCGCGTCGTTCCAGGGCGAGCGGTCCGGGGCGATGCTGCCGATCTTGATGACTTGCGCGCTAGCGAGCAGGGGCAGGAACAGCAAAAGAATGATTATTCTCATCCACTTCATAATTCTTACTCCTTGTTTCCGCTATTGGCGGGTTCCGCATCCAGGAAAAAATCGTCGGCGTGTTCGCTGAGCCAAAGCGCCTTGCGCTGATTCAGAATATTCACCAGCCGGTTTTCCGGATCGTTGTCCGGGTCGATGGCCAGCGCCTGCTTGAGCAACGAACGGAATTCCTCGAGGTTCTGTTCCTTGACCGCGACGGTGGTCGCCAGCGAGATGTAGGGAGTCGCAGACTTGCCGGCAGAGATGGCGATCGCCTTTTCAAAATGTTCGCGCGCCTTCTGCAGGCTCCCGCCCATGTAATCGGGCAGCGATCCGTAATAGAGGATGTAGAATTCGTGGATGGCGCCTCCGGAATAATCGGCTTCCAGCTCGAGGACCCGGTTCATCAAGGCGGCCGCGGCCGGCAGGGTCATCCCCAGGTCCATGTCGAAGGGGTCGATGGCGTAGGCGCCGAGCCAGCCGGCCCCGGCCCAATAGAGCAACGGGACGTCTTTTTTATCCGTGGCGGCCAAAGTCTGGGCATATAGTTTTTTCTGCAAATTTTGTTTGAAGCCGGGGTACTTGTGCTCAAGCGCGGAAAGGATGATGTCGCGGCCGCGCAAATACAGTTTTTTTGCGCGCTGGTAATTGAATTCCTGCAATTTGAATTCGCTGGCCGGAAGCATGAGCGCCGGGGACTGCAGAAAGGCGTTGGCGTACATGATGTAAAGACTCCCCGTTTTCAGCTTGAGTCCCAGGTGGCCGGGATTGGCGACCATCAGCGATTCGTACATCTTGATGGCGAAAGGCAGGGCGTCACCCACCAGCTCGGGGTCGTCGTCGCCGCTGAACACCGTGCTGGAAGACGGCCCGGTCAGGGCGTTGGCGACCTGATTCATGGCGAATTTTTTTATGGAGCAGGCCGGGGAAAAAAGCAATCCGGGTAGCAGAAGCAGGGCAATCGAAAAAAATGGGTTTTTCATTCGCTCTTTCTCCCGGAGCTATTATACACCATTTTCGGCCGTCTGTAAGGCTATGGCAACGAAAAAAAATGAAATGGCCGGCAACAATGACAGCCTGGAATCTTTTTGGTTAATTTTTAACATTTGACTGATTGAAAAAAAAGGCATACAATAAACTCGGATAAATGCATGCCGGGAAAAAACAATTTGGCTCGGGAAATTGCCAGGCTGAAAAAGCAGAAAAATGCCGTCATCCTGGCCCACAACTACCAGGTCGAGGCGGTGCAGCTCAGCGCCGATTTTCTGGGCGATTCCCTTGAATTGAGCAGGAAAGCGGCCGAATTGACCCAAGCGATCATCGTCTTCGCCGGGGTGAAATTCATGGCCGAAACGGCGAAGATCCTTTCGCCGGGGAAAAAAGTTTTGCTGCCGCGCCTGGACGCCGGCTGTCCCATGGCCGACATGATCACCCTGGATGACCTGCGCGAAATGAAGCGGCAGCACCCGCAGGCACCGGTTGTGACCTACGTGAACTCGTCGGTCGAGATCAAGGCCGAGAGCGATGTCTGCTGCACGTCGGCCAACGCGGTCCAGGTTGTGGCCGACATCCCGGCCCGGGAAATCATCTTCATTCCCGACGAAAACCTGGGGAGCTATGTACAAAAAATGGTTCCCGATAAAAAATTGTTTTTGTTTGAGGGTTTTTGCTATGTTCATTGGCGCATAAGCGCGGACGAGATCGTCGCTATGCGCAACCGCTATCCCCTGGCGACAGTGATCGTTCATCCGGAAGTGTGCCCGGAAGTGACGGCCCTGGCCGATGAAGTCCTGTCGACCAGCGGCATGCTGAAATACGTTTCGCGTTCGCCGCAAAAGGAATTCATCGTGGCCACCGAACAGGGTCTGCTGGAGAGGATGAAGCGGGAAAATCCCGGCAAGATTTTTTACCCGCCCGGGACAACCAAAATCTGCAGCAACATGAAGCGCACCACGCTGGCCGACGTCTATGCTGCCTTGAACGAAGAAAAGTATGAAATAACCGTTGACCCGCTTATCGCCGAAAAAGCCCGGCACGCGTTGCGGGAAATGTTAGAACCTAATAAAAAATTCTCTTTACAATAAGTATGGATAATTTTTTATTTGTGGTTCTTATCCCCCCATGCCGGGGACTTTGCAGTTTTGCTGGACTAAAATTCGCCTAGGAGAATGAAATGGAATTGAAAGAAAAAGTGACCGCCGTGATTGAAGCGGTTCGTCCCGCCCTGCAGGGAGACGGCGGCGACATTGAGTTGGTTGACGTGCTCGCCGAGGAGAAAGCCGTCCTGGTCCGTCTCAAGGGGGCATGCTTCGGTTGTCCGATGAGCACCTTCACCATCAAGGGCTACGTCGAGCAGGTCATGAAGGAACAGGTTCCTGAAATCAGCGAAGTCCGCCTGGTCAAATAAGGGTTGAAGGTGAATCTTCTCAGGCGCGGCCTGTGCGCCCTCGTTTTTCTCCCTTTATTTTTGCCGGCTGCCGAACCCCGGGTGCTGCGGCTCGGTTGTTTCGATTTCCCGTCGGTTTTGAATCCCGTCTATGCGACCAGCGAAACGGCGCAGGCAGTGATGAACAAAATCCATCAAGCCTTGTTTTACTTCGACCCGGCCGGCGAGATCCGTCCCGAGCTGGTGGCTGACTGGCAATGGGATGAAGGGCGACTGGAGATTTCGCTTACCTTGAAAAAGGGGGTCCGTTTCGCCAACGGTGCCGCCTTGCGAAGCCAGGATGTCGCGGCCACGATCGAGCTGCTGAAAAATCCCATCTATGAATATCCCTACCTTTCCGATCTGGCCTTCATTGAAAAAATCGCTGTCGTCGACCCCTGGCGCATGCGCATCAAGTTGAAGGAAAAATTCGCCCCCTGGAAAAACTATCTGACTTTCAAGATCCTGAGCGCCGACGATATCGGCGGCTGCGCTCCCGGCGCCTTCCGCTCACGCCTTCCAATGGGCTGCGGTCCCTTTCAAATCGAGAAGGTAAACGAGCCGCGAGCCATCGTTCTGAAGGAGAATCCCTATTACGGTAACCGCGGATCATTCACTCACGTCGTCTACTCGGTGCTGCGCGATCCCCAGCAGGGGCCATTGAAATTGCTCAATGACGAGCTTGATGCGGTTGATGTGCAAAGCGACGATGTGCAATCCTATCACCAGCTGCCCGAATGGCGCGAACGCTTCCGCCTTGTGCGCTACAAAAAATTCGGCTACACCTACCTGGTCTTTAATCTGAAGAACCCGCTCATCGACTTGAATTTTCGCCGATTGTTTTACAACCGCCTGTTGGCTTCCCCTTTCCTGGATGCGTTTCTGAAGGGAGCCGGAGAAAAGGTTTTTTCTCCCTTTCTATATTTAAGCGATAGTGTTCGCGCCCGGCCGCTGCCGGCCGCTGCCCCCTCCCAACGCCGCCACCTGCGCATACTGGCCAATAGCGAGTCTACCTTGCGCACGCAGCTGGTATTGTTCTTGTGCGAGGAGATGAAGGCGTTCAACGTCGAACTGGAACCCGTTTTCGTCGAGTACCAGACTTTTTTGAAGTACCTGAAGCAAGGCAATTTCGATCTGGCCGTTTCCGCCTTTCTCCTGGACATGGACTGGAATCTCAAGGATATATTGTCTAGTTCGGGGTATTTCAACTACGCCGGTTTTGTCGATGCGCAAATGGATGCCTTGCTCGAGTCGGGCCTGCGCGAGATGGACGAAAAAAAACGCCGGCTGATTTACCTGGATGCCCACGAACGCTGGCTGGCCTCCCTGCCCTTTATTCCGCTTTTCAACCTGAACTATTTCATGGGTGTTTCAAAACTCTTGAAAATTCCGGCCGGACGTTTTCAGACCATCGGTTCCACCGGCGATTTTTTTTACACCCTTCAGGACTGGTGAAAGCGTTTTATTGTTTTTTTGATGATCATTCCCAACCAGTCGAGCAAAATCAAAATAAAGCAAAGGTAGGGGAAAAGGTATCCGCAGCGGGTGAAAAAAGTCTTGTGTTTCAGGTATTGGAATGAAACAAGAAAGCGGTCGGGTTGGTGCAAGGGGGATTGATAGATGATGCGGCCGGCCGGATCCACCAAGGCCGAAATGCCGTTCGAAGTCGAGCGCAGCAGGAAACGACGATTTTCAATACTGCGGAAAACCGCCATAGCCAGATGTTGATAGAGAGCCGACGATTTTCCAAACCAGGAATCGTTGGAGATGGTCACGATCAATTCGGCGCCGCGAGCAACCAAGGTCCTGGTCAGTTCGGGAAAGATGATCTCGTAGCAAATCGGGGTGGCCAGCCAGTGACCGGCAAAGTTGAGGTTGTGCAAGGTTTTTCCCGGCGTAAAATCGCCGATCTGGTCGGTGATCTTTTTCACGAAGAACAGCCAGCGCCGGAACAGGACATATTCGCCGAAAGGGGTCAGGTGGAACTTGTCGTATTTCTCGACCGTGCCGCCCTTGAAGAGCATGACCGAGTTGAAGGCATTGTCGAAATTTTGAAAATCGGTGAAGCCGGCCAGCAGGGGGACGACGCGCTCGCTGAACGCGGTGAATCGCATCTGGTAATTGGAATTTTGCAAGGGATAAATCGGCACCGTGAATTCGGGCCAGACGACCAGCTCGGCTCCCTGTTCTTTTAGAATCGCCGAAGCCGCGAATAGTTCGTCCAGGGTCTTGTGGATGGTCATGGAGTTAAAAACAAGGTCATGGTTGCTGTTGGGCTGGATAATTCCGGCCCGATGCCAGGAAATCGCCCGGGACGATTGGTCGTGCTGGTGCAGCAGCCAAAAACCGCTGCCGTAAATGACCAGGAAAGCCAGCAGCAGCGCCAGCAAAAATTTCCTGTTTTTCGTTTTCAGGAAATTGTACAGCAGGACGTTGACAACGATGATCAGGAATGAAATGAGGTGGATGCCGCCGATTTCGGCGACCTGGATAAAATATGTATTTTTATACTGGGAATATCCGGCCAGGCACCAGGGGAAGCCGCTGATGATTTTTTCGATCACCAGGTCTTTGCCGACCCAGATGGCCGGGATCCAGGCGACCGGCCACCAGCCTGCGCCGCGGGCGATCCGCTGCCGGATAAGAACGCCGGCCAGTCCGGGGAAAAGCGATAAAAAAGCGACCAGGCACACTAGGCCGGTGATGCCCAGGGCTACAGTTGTGCCGCCGTATTGGACCATCACCCGCGGGATCCAGTACAGGATGATCAGGTTGTAAAGAAAGGCGGAGGAAAAGAATATCAGGAATGTCCTGCCTTTGGTCTGTTTTTCGCTGAGCAGGAGCAGGGGAATCAGGAAGCCGAATGCCAGAAAAGCGATCTGTGCCTTGGGAAAGGCCAAGCCGTAAGCCAGGCTTGCGCCCAGCCATAATAAAAAAGGTTTGAATTTCAGTGGCCTTTTTTTATCTTGAATTGCTTTTTCTCCAGGCCTTCCAGCCTGTCTTTTTCTTTTTGCGCTTCAGCCAGGGTTTCAAAGCTGCCGACACGGACGGTATGCAATTTTTTTTTGTTGACCGTTTCGACGATGATTTCGGTCTGGTAGCCCAAGCGGGCGAATCGCTCGCTGTATTTCTGGGCGTTGGCAAAATCGCTGAACGCGCCCACCTGAATGGCGTAGTACTGGTCAGCAAGCGTATTTTTTCCGGGGGCTGGGGAGGCTTCCGTGGGCGGCAGTTTTTCGTGCAGCTTCATTTCGTCGGGAATCGACTGTTTGCCGTTCGTCTTGTCATTGGCCGACATGATCGGCTTTTCATCGACCATGTTTACTTTTTTTTGGTCAGCGGCCGACTCGGTCAGCCCGGGCTCGGCGCCGTTGGCCGCCGGTTGATCGCCCACGCGGTGCCCGGCCTGGTAGCCCATGTAAAAAAGAAAGATGCCGATGGCGATCACCGCGATTAAAAAAATGACCACGTGAATAAAAGTGACCCGGATATCAAAATAGGTTTTTTCCATTTATTTTTTTTCGAACAATCCTTTCAGCAAATCTATAGGCATGGGGAAAACGATGGTGGTGGAATTTTCTGAGCCGATTTCGACCAGCGATTGCAGATAACGCAGCTGAATAGCGGTGGGATTCTGGGAAAGGGTATTGGCCGCTTCTAGAAGTTTCGCCGATGCCTGGTTCTCGCCTTCGGCGTGGATAATCTTGGCCCGGCGTTCTCTTTCGGCTTCAGCCTGCTTGGCCATGGCCCTTTGCATTTCCTGGGGCAAATCGACGTGTTTGATTTCCACCATGGAGACCTTGATGCCCCAGGGGTCGGTGTGCTCATCGATGATCGACTGCAAGCGTGAATTGAGTTTGTCGCGCCCCGAGAGCAGTTCGTCAAGGTCGGCCTGGCCCAGAACCGAACGCAACGTAGTCTGTGAGAGCTGCGAGGTGGCATACATGTAGTCCTGGACTTCGATAACCGCCCGCTTGGGTTCGACCACCCGGAAATAAACCACGGCGTTTACCTTGACCGAAACATTGTCTCGGGTGATAATGTCCTGGGGCGGGACATCAAAAACAATGGTGCGCAAACTGATGCGGACCAGCTTGTCAACGGGAGACAAAACCAGGATCAATCCCGGTCCCTTGGGTTTGTCCAAGACCCGTCCCAAACGGAAGATAACGCCACGTTCATATTCTTTCAACACTTTGATCCAGCTTAATACAATAAATATGGCGATAACGGCCACGACAACTATGGGACTGAAAAAAGCATTTGCTTCCATCTTAACCTCCTGATTTTTTTACTTTTAACAGCAAATTTTCAATGGCTTCCACCTGGATCCTGCTGCCGGCCGGGATCAGTCCGTCGGCCACTGCGTTCCACCATTCGCCGTGAACAAACACCTTGCCCGAGCGGTTGTCGATATCGGTCTTGGCCACTCCACTTTCTCCGATAAGTCCTTCCCGGCCGGTTTCCAGTTTTCTCTTCATGGCCTGAAAGACTTTGAAGGTCAGGAATAGAAAAACAAAACCAAAACACAGGGCGAAGCTGATGATCATGGGCACGGCCGGCCTCATTTCCGGAATGGGTGAATTGATAAGCATCATGGATCCTAAAATAAAAGATATTATACCACCTACGCCAAGCATGCAGAAGCCCTGAACCTTGATTTCGGCGATGAAAAACCCGATTGAAAGGATAATGA
>JAPKZL010000223.1 GCA_026393795.1 Candidatus Aminicenantes bacterium
AAGCTTTTAAATATATGGGATTCAAGGAGATCGCCACATTGAAATCCAACAATGCTTTTTCCGGTTGATTGTTGGCAACATATACGCTCCCACGGTTGTAATAGGCTTCCGTATATTTTGGATTCAAGGAAATCGCCGTATTGAAATCCATCAACGCTTTTTCCAATTGATATTGGCAAAATACGCGTCTCCACGGTTGTTGTAAGCCAAGCTTTCTTCGGGATTGTTTTTAATCACGTCTGTCCAGAGAAGAATATTGTCCCCCCATACTCGCAAATGTTTTCTGGTTTCAACCGACAAACCCGTGATAATTATCATTAAAAGTGCTATAAGACCGATTCTAATGATTCGAGAAAATCTGGATTTCAAATTAAAAAAATAGTAAAACGCCCAGGCAAATATGTAAAAAATCCAAATTGCAGGGATATAAAAATATCGATCTGAATAAGGCATTCCAGCTGTATTGAATATCATGCTAGGAAGAAGCGTTATTAAAAATAAACTGAATGAAAACAGAACGATTTGATTATTAAATTTTTTTTTAAAGATGAACGTGAATGTGATGAACAGACTAGAAAAGATAAAGGAGATCAAAACAGTGGGTGCCTGCAAGATCAATCGATTAGAATACCGGGCTGACAAAGCAATTGGAATAAAGGCTTTGCCGATATAAAAGAAAGGCGCGTAAAAAAATCTCAAAACACTTAACAAGAAATGATTTTCAGGAACCCCTGATAATTGGATTAGGGGCGCTGTTGTCAGAGAGATAACGAGAAAGACCGCGCTAATTAAGAAGAAGTACAGCTTTTTTTTGAGTTCTTTGAGCTGATGATCGCCAGATTCCACATAATCGAGAAGAAAAAGAATCAATGGAAAGGAGATGGCAATTATTTTTGAAAACAAAGAAAGAATAAAGAACACAGTTGTCAATGTAAAAAACAAAACTTTTTGTGATGATCGCAGATATCGGAGATAAGCGAGTATACCCAAAAAATAAAAAAATGAAAAAAGGAGATCTTTTCGACCTTGTATCCAGACGATTGCTTCTATGTTCATGGGGTGAATGGCAAAGACCAAAGTGGTAAAAAAAGTGATGAAGTGGCTTCCGCTCAGACGCCAAATAATAAAAAATACGAGAATTATGTTAAGCAAGTGAATGGCTAAATTGTTGCCGTGATAGGCATTTGGATCTAATTTTGAAAATCTGTAATTGATGGCGTAGGAAACCAAGACCAATGGAGTATAGCCTCCCAAACCAATATAGGATTGTGAAAAGATTTGAGCTATATTGTGAAGGTTCAGCTTTTTGATGGAGTCATTCTGGATAATGAGGTCCGGATCATCCCAATTGGTGAAGCCAAAACGAAGTGAGGGAAGAAAAACGCATACAGCAATTATCAAAATAAGCCCCAGCAGGATAATTTTCTGCCTAGAATCGCGGTTCATATTCATATGTCCCAACTTGTCTAAAACTTGCACGAAAACCATTTTTCTTCATGATAAATTTTATTAGAAATATGTAAAAATTACAATAAGCGGTTGTGGATTACCGGTTTAAAATAAGTTGATTTTTTAGCGCCGATGATATAATATTTCCTCTTTATCAAAAGGAGAGCAGAATGAATTTCCTGGAAAAATTGACCGACCTCATCAACAAAAAAGAAAATGTACATAGTAATCCCAAGCGCCGCGACCTGATCAAGGCTGCCGTGAAGAACAAGGAAGTCCTGGTCAGCAAGAATGGCGCCCTGGCCACCTGGACGCGCATCGAATCGACCGGCCGCAGCCCCAAGGACACCCTGACCGTCCGCCGGCCCGAGATCGAGGCCGAGATCGACTGGGACTCGCCCAACAACTTGCCCCTGGCCCCCGAGACCTTCGCCATGATCCTGGAAGACGCGCTGGCGCTGGCCGGCAAGAAGGAAAAACTGTACGTCACCGACCGCGTCATCGGCGCCGACAGCCGCTACGCGCTGCCGGTGCGCACCGTCAGCGACCACGCCAAGACCGCCCTCTTCGCGATCACCATGTTCCGGCCCGTGCCGCGCGACATCGTCCGCAGCATCTACCACGACCAGCCCTTCACCATCCTCGTTCTACCCGCCGACAAGCTGGATAAGCAACGGTACGCCGGCAAGCTGCGCCGGCTCCCCGACGGCAGCGCCTCGGACATGGTGGTGGCCGTGGACTTCGTCGAGCGCATCGGCGTGATCATCGGCTCGGCCTACATGGGCAGCGTCAAAAAACTGATGTTCACGGTCATGAACTACCTGCTGCCCAAGGCGGGCATCCTGCCGCTGCACGCCTCGGCCAACGAGGGCCTGGACGGCGACATCGCCCTTTTCCTGGGCCTTTCCGGGACGGGCAAAACCACCCTGTCGGCCGATCCCGACCGGGCGTTGCTCGGCGACGACGAGCACGGCTGGGATAAATACGGCATCGCCAACTTCGAGTTCGGCTGCTACGCCAAGCTGATCAACCTAAACCCGGCCAAGGAGCCCCAGATCTACGACGCTATCTGCCACGAGGCTCCGTACCTCGACCATGGCGCCATCGTCGAGAACGCCATGATGTACCCCGACGGCACCTTCGACTTCAACGACTCGCGGCTCATCGAGAACTCGCGCGGCTCCTACCCCCTCTCCTTCCTGCCCAGGATCAAGAAGTCGTCCCGCGGCAAGCACCCCAGGACCATTATTTTCCTGACCGCCGATGCCAACGGCGTCCTGCCGCCGGTGGCCAAACTCGACCAGAACCAGGCCATGTTCTGGTTTTTGATGGGCTACACCTCCAAGCTGGCCGGGACCGAGACCGGCATCGTCGAGCCGGTTTCAACATTTTCGCGTTTCTTCGGCCAGCCCTTCATGCCGCGCAACCCCAATGATTACGCGTCTTTGCTGGGAGAAAAAATAAAGAAACACCGCACCCAGGTCTACCTGGTCAACACCGGCTGGAGCGGCGGCCCCTACGGCGAGGGGAAGCGCATGGATATCAACATCACCCGGGCCATCATCAAGGCCGTCCTGAACGGCGAGCTGGATAAATCCACCTATGCCGAGGACCCGACCTTCCACATCAGCATCCCGGCCGCCTGCCCCGGTGTCCCCGACGCCATCCTGCAGCCGCGCAACACCTGGAAGGACCCCGAAGCCTTCGCCAGGCGGGCGCAGAAGCTGGCCGGGGAATTTAGCGCCCATTTCGACCGTGTCTACGGGAGCAAGAATCTGCCGGAATCGGTGCGTCGGCAGTGCCCGGGGAAGTAACGAAGAAAGGACCCGGCTCACGGTAGACGGCGGACGGCATACGGTAAAAAAAGTAACACATCAGTATGTAGTCTTCTTTTTACTTGCGAGGACCCTTTTTTTCTGGGCCATTGGGTCATTTGCAATTGGTGCTTGTTCGGGGCTTATCTCTTACCGTACACCGTAAGCCGTACGCCCTACGCCAAGCTCATTTTTTCTCGCACAGTGAACGGCCTAGCGGTGGCGGCGGCTCTCGCGGGAAAGAGCGCGCGAATAGGAATTGAGGTACAGGTCGAAATAGTTCAGGTTCGGATAGGCCCGGTATTTTTCATAGCCCAGCCAGGCGATCATGGCCGCGTTGTCGGTGCAATAAGCCGGTTCGGGCAGGTAGAGGTTGATCCCCAGCGGGGCGCATGTTTCCGCGAAAGAACGTCGCAGCAGCGAATTGCGGCTGACCCCGCCGGAAACGATGAGCGAGCGGGCCGGGAATTTTTCCAGGGCGGCCAGGGTTTTTTTCAGCAAATAATCGACCAGCGAACGTAAAAAAGAGGCCAGCAAATCGAAAAATTCCCGGCTGCCGGGCTCCACCTTCAAGCTCTGCGCCTGGCGCAGCAGCGCCGATTTGTAGCCGGAGAATGAAAAGTCGTCCCCGCCGTCGCTCATGCGCGGCGTGGTAAAGGCGAAGCGGCCGGGATCGCCCTTGGCATACAGGTCGTCCAGCAGCGGCCCGCCGGGATAGCCCAGGCCGAAATGCTTGGCTATTTTGTCCATGATCTCGCCGGCGGCGTCGTCGCGGGTCTTGGCGACCACCTGGCCGGAGAATTTTTCTTTCTGGTAAAAAAGCGACGTATGCCCTCCGGAAACGACCAGGGCCAGCAGCGGGTAGGCAATCGGCGCCTGGGTGATGAACGGCGCTTCAATGTGGGCGGCGATATGATCAACCGCCACCAGCGGCAGGCGCTGGGCCAGGGCCAGCCCCTTGGCGAAAGCCAGGCCGATGAGCAGCGAGCCGATCAAGCCGGGTCCGACCGTCAGCGCCAGCAGGTCGATGCGGTCGATGCCGATCCCGGCCTGAGCCAGCGCCTGGCGGGCCAGCAGGTCGATCGCCTCGTAATGGGTCCTGGCCGCTATTTCGGGGACGATGCCGCCGTAGGGCGAATGCAGGGAGATTTGCGATTTGATTTTTTCGGCCAGGACGGCGTTCTTCTCGCCCCGTTCAACGACGGCGACGGCCGTTTCATCGCAGGAAGATTCTATCCCTAAAATAAGCAAAGCCGGGCCCCCAACTCTCTTACTTGATGTCCATCAGCTTGGTGATTTTCGCCCAGGCTTGCTTGCGGTGCACTTCATACTGGTCAATGTCGTCCTGGGAGCGGCTGGCGACATATGCGAGCATGTAATCGGCTTCGCCGGTAAGCTCATCGACGATGGCGATCATTTCCATGAACGTGCCGCGGTCTTCATTGTTGATGGAAAATTCGGTCAGCTCCTGCAGGTTCTTCCTGGAAGCCTGCAGGAACGACAGGTTGGTGCCGAGCAGGGACTTGGCGTCTTCGGGAGAGTAGATGTTGTGGGTCCAAATGTCGGAAATCATGCCGATGTTGAGGTAGGTCTGATAGAGAAACGTGGCGCCGAAGTGACCCAGGCTGTAAAACAGTTTTTCCTCGAGCTTGCTGCTGTAGGGAAACAGGGAAACAGCCAAAACCAAAAGCAGAATCGTCAACACTGCCTTTTTTTTCATGTTGCCTCCGTGGCTTCCATCATAGCAAAAGCGCGCCCGATTCTCAACCGCGGCACTAAGGCCGCGCCGCCTACCAGTCGCGATAATAGGTACCGTCCAGCGCCTTTTTGTCGGAGTCGCAATGCACGTCCCAGATGTTCTGCCCGCCCCAGGTCTTGGCATCGAGCTTGTCCTGGTAGGAGCGCAGCCCCCAGTCGGTGGTGGCGCTCATCGGATCCAGGGGAATCCGCCGCAGAAATTTCATTATCCGCGTTTTATTTTTTTTGTCCTTGTATTCGATGCCCTTGACCAGGTCGTCCAGCTTTTCCGGGTAGCCGTATGTCTCTTCATCGAAGACGATCTTGTTTTCTTCGCAGAATTTTTTATAATCGTCGATGGCCGTGCGCAGCATGCGCAGCGCCCGGCGCAGTTCGATTTCTTTTTCGCGCTGGAAGACGTTGTGCGCCAAGGGGATGGCGATAGCGGCCAGAATGGCGATGATGACGGTGACGGTGATGACTTCGATCAGCGTGAACCCGCGCTGGCGGCGGAGCACATCGGCTGATGCCGATACCCGGGCCGCTTCCTGCTTATCTTTCCGGCCGGCCATTTTTACCCCCGCCCTGCCCGAGGCGAATCAACGATTCAACGATCCTCTGGATTTGGATTGTTTTCCAGGGCCTTGTGGCTCAGTTTCATCTTATTGTCCCGGTCCAGGGCCAGCAGCTTGACGTCGATCATCTGCCCCAGCTTGAATTCCTGGTGGACGTCGCGCACCCGGCGGTGGGAGATTTCCGAAACATGCAACAGCCCGGTCACGCCGGGCATGATCTCCACGAACAAGCCGTAATCTTCAATGCGGTTGATCTTGCCGCTGTAGACCTTGTTGACCTCGGGCGAGCTGGTCATGGCCTCGATGCGGGCGATCACCTTTTCTCCGACTTCCTTGTTGGCCGCGGCCACCGACACTTTTCCGTCATCCTCGGCGTTGATCTTGACGTTGTAGGTCGCCACCAGCTCCTTGATGTTCTTGCCGCCCGGGCCGATCAGATCGCGGATCTTGTCGACAGGGATGTACATGGTCAGGATGACCGGGGCGTACTCGGAAAGTTTTTCCGAGGGCGCGGCGATCACCGACTTCATCTTGGCGAGAATGAAGCGATAGGCTTTGCGGGCGTCGTCGATGGTCTTGCGGATGACGTCGTCGGTCAGGCCGCCGATCTTGATATCCAGCTGGATGGCGGTGATCCCCTTCTCGGTACCGGCCACCTTGAAATCCATGTCGCCGAAATGGTCTTCATAACCGGCGATGTCGGTCAGAACCGCGAACTCATCACCCTCCTTGACCAGGCCCATGGCGATGCCGGCCACCGGCGCCTTGATGGGCACGCCGGCGTTCATCAGGGCCAGCGTGCCGCCGCAGACCGTGGCCATCGAGGAGGAACCGTTGGATTCCAGGATATCGGAGACCACGCGGATGGTGTAGGGGAAATCCTCGTTGTTGGGCATGATCTTGCTGATGGCTTTTTCGGCCAGGTTGCCGTGGCCGATCTCGCGCCGGCCGGCGCCGCGCAGGAAGCTGACCTCGCCCACTGAGAAGGGCGGGAAATTATAGTGCAGCATGAATTTCTTCGTCGATTCATCGCCGTTGAGGTTGTCCAGCCGTTGCGCGTCGTCTTCCGAACCCAGGGTCACGGTCGACAGCGATTGGGTTTCACCGCGGGTGAAAACCGCCGATCCGTGCACGCGCGGCAGCACCCCCAGCTCTATGCTGATGGGGCGGATCTCGTCGAACGCCCGCAGGTCGGTCCGCTTTTTTCCCTGCAGCAGCGTGCTGCGGAAAATTTGCGCTTCGACCTTTTCGAAGGCGCCCTTGATCCTGGCGATTTCCACCTCATCCTCTTTGCCCTGAAGGAGCTCTTCCTTGATGGCCTTGAGCTTCAAATGGCGCAACACCCGTTCCTGGGTGAAAATGGCGTCCTTCAGCGGGGCGGAAAACCGACTGCGGATGTCCTCGACCAGCGCCTCGGCTTCGGGATTGGCGGGCACCGCCATCTTGGCGGGATTGATCAGTTCCTTCTGGGCCTGGCAGATCGTGGCGATCACTTCTTTGCCCCGGCGCAAGCCCTCGATGAACACGCCCTCGGGAAATTCGTTGCCACTGGCTTCGAGCATGACCACCTCGTGTTCGGTTCCGGCCACGAGCAGCACCATGTCCAGATCCTTGAGCATGTTCTGGCCGGGATTGATCGAATAGGCGCCGTCCTTCCAGCCGATTTTCACCGCCCCCAGCGGCGTGTCAAAGGGGATCGTCGACGCCAGCAGGGAGGCGGAAGCCCCGATGATGCCCAGGGCGTCATAGTCGATGCTGAAGTCGGCCGAAAGCAGCAGCGCGATCACCTGGGTGTCGTGATGGTAGTTTTCGGCGAACAGCGGCCGGATGGGCCGGTCGATCAACCGCGAAAGCAAGACTTCTTTTTCGGAGGGCCGTCCCTCGCGCTTGAAAAAGCCCCCGGGAATCTTGCCGGCGGCATAGGTGTTTTCGCGGAAATCGACCATTAGCGGCAGAAAATCCTGCTGCGGCTTCGCTTCCTCGCGCATGTTGGCGGTGACCAAAATGACATTGTCCTTGTAGGTGACCAGCGCCGAACCGTTCGACTGCAGGGCCCAGCGGTGAATGTCTATTTTAAGTGTAGACCCATCGATGCCAATTTCAATAGTTTGTCGCATGTATTTCTCCTGAATGGTTTACTTTCTCAGTTCAAGTTCCTGGATTACTTTTAGGTATTTATCGTAGTTGGTCCGGCGCAAATAGTTCAACAGTTTTTTCCGGGTCGAGACCATCGTCAACAGCCCTTTTCGCGAATGGTTGTCCTTCTGGTGCGTCTTGAAATGCTCGGTCAAATGCCGGATCCTTTCGGTCAACACCGCCACCTGCACTTCCGACGAGCCCGTATCCTTGTCGTTTATCTGAAAGCGACTGATCAGTTTCTGCTTGGTTTCCTTGCTAACGCTCAAAATATCCTCCTTTGCTTCAAACGAATTTAGAACCTATTTTAGCAGAAAAGAGTTCCCTTGTAAACCATCCCGCCAAAATAAGCCGTCCGCGGTCAGTTTTTCGTCAGCAAATCGGCAAATTGGATATTGTGCTTTTCAAGGGTCGTGCCCAGCACCCGGTTGACCCGGGAAAGGGCCAGGCTGTAGTCGATCAGCGATTTCAGTTCGGCGATCTGGGCATTGGAGAAATCACGCTGGTACTGCAAGACCAGGTAGTTGGTCGATAGGCCGACGGCGAGTTTCTTCTGCTCCGCGGCCAGCTTCTGATCGGCCAGCTCCCGCGAAATGCGGTTGGCCGCAACGATCTTGGCATTGGTCTCCAGGTCCATGATGATCTGTTTGACCTCGGAATAGATCGTGCTTTCGGTCTTCTTGAGGGTCAGCAGCGATTGCTCCAGGTTCAACCGGGCCTGGGTCAGGTCGGCCCGTCCCGAGGCGTTGAACACCGGGAAGGACAGCTGCAAGCCGACCGCGTAATTGCGATAGAGCCCCTTCAGCGCGTCGCGCAGCGAATCGCTCATACCGCCGCCAATGGTGCCGGCCGTACCATCGACGGGTAGGAGGCTGAAATCCACGTCCTGGGGAGTGCCGCTTAAGCCCTTGGTGTAATAGGAAGCGGTGAGCTGCAGGTTGGGCAGCAGCTGGTTGCGGTAGTAGCGGACCTCGACGTTCTTGCTCTTCAAGTCGAGCCGCACTTGCTCGATGTCGGGCCTCTTTTCAAGCGCTTGCTCCAAAAAAGCGTCGAAATCGACTTCGATCGGGGTGAACAGCGGCTCGTCCTGGGGGACGATGGCTTCGGGCATGCGGCTGATGTTTAATATACGGCGTAGATTTTCTTCGCAAGTCTGGATCTGGCTGCGGGCCTGCAGCGTTTCGCTCTCGCGGGCGGCCACCTCGGCCTGGGCAGTGAGGATGTCCATGGGGGCGGAGACGCCGACCTTGACCTGGACTTCGTTCTGCTTGAGCAAATCCTTGGCCAACTGCAGCGATTTTTCCTTGACGGCCAGGTTGCGGTGCGCATAGACCAAGTTCCAATAGGCTTCCTCGGTCTGGTAGATCAGGTCAATCACCTGCTGCTTCAGGGCGAAGAGCGACTTCTCCCGGCTGAAGGTGAGCTGCGAATTGTAGCGCGGGTTGATCTGGCTGTAGCGCGAGTTGGTCGAGTTGCGCGCATTCTGTAGCTCAACGCTCACATTGCCGCCGAAGAGCAGGTTCTGCGAAAGGGAAAAGGCCAGCGCCCCCGAATCGGCCTTTTCAATGTCGGCGCCGGTGAAAATGCTGGAGCTGGGGGTCGTGGTCGAACCGCGGTTGAAATCGACCGCCAGGGTCGGAATGAACATGGAGGTGCTTTTTCTCCACAGCGCCCGGGCGATCTCCGGGTTGGCCAACTCTATCTGCAGGTCCAGGTTGTTCTTCAGGGCCTGGTTGATGACATCGTCAAGGGTCAGGGATTGCACGTCTTTATTCTGGGCCGGGATCAGCCAACCCATCAATAAAACGGCGACTGTCAAGCAAACTAATTTTTTCATCGTCATGCCTCCGGGGTTAAGGTTATTATACGAAATGGTAACAAAAAAGTTCCTTATTTCTTGCCGGCGCGCCCTTGGCGGACCGGGTCGACGGCTAAATAATGCCTTTATCCTTGAGCCATTCGTCGTTGTAGATCGTGCTCAGGTAGCGGGAAGCGCCGTCGGGAAATATTGTGACGATGCGGGCCGGCTGTTCCAGTCTCTTGGCCACTTGACGCACCCCCCAGAGTGCCGCGCCGCTGGAACCGCCGGCCAGGATTCCCTCGCGCCGTGCCAGTTCGCGGGCGGCCAGGAAGGCCTCCTTGTCGGTCACCTGGAACATGTCGTCGATGACGCTGAAGTCGGCGCAGCGGATCATGAATTCGTCGCCCAGCCCTTCCAGCAGATAGGGGGCCGATTTCGCGCCCGGGCGATGATGAAAATTGTCGTAGAAAACTGAACCGAGGGGATCCACGGCGATGACCTTGATGGTCGCGTCCTTTTCCTTCAGGAAGCGGGCGGTGCCGCCGATGGTGCCGCCGGTGCCGATGCCGGCGACGAAATAATCGATGCGGCCCTCCATCTGCTCCCAGATCTCCGGCCCGGTGCCCAGGTAATGGGCCTCATTGTTGTCGCGGTTGTTGTGCTGGTCTGGGAAAAAGCAGTTCGGCGTCTCACGGGCCAGGCGCGGCGTGATGTTGTTGTAGCTGTCGGGGGACTCGGGCGGCAGGGTGCTGTCGACCATGTGGATCTCGACGCCCAGGGCATTCAGCTGGTCGAGTTTTTCCCGGCTGATGCGATCGCGAACAACCACCTTCAACCGGTAGCCTTTCTGGATGGCGATCAGGGCCAGGCCCAGGGCGGTATTGCCCGAGGAATTTTCGATGATCAGGTCGCCCTTTTTTATCTTGCCCTCTTTTTCGGCCTTTTCGATCATGTGGCGGGCAATACGATCCTTGCTGCTGCCCATCGGGTTCAGGAATTCAAGCTTGGCGAAAACCTCGCCGGGGATGCCGGCGGCCACGTGGTTCAGTTTGACCAGCGGCGTGTTGCCGATGCAGTCAACGATGCTGCTGAATTTTTTTTTTCTGTTCATGGAGCATTCCTTTTGAAAACCGCGCTGGAACGGATATTTTATCTGAAATCGCCGTGCCTGTAAAGGACCGCCCCTCAGGGAGTAGTGTCGCGGCGGCCCGCATTCAAATCTGCTGATCGAGAATGGAGTGTTCGTATGGAGAATACTTTTGATAAAAAGTCAGCGTTTGCGGGCAAAGACATTAACCAAGCCGAGGAAGCCTATGGAAATGAATCGTTCGCGCAGGGATCTCCGCCGCTCCAGCCAGACAACTATTTTCCGCATGGGCGAAAAACGCGCCCGCGCCTCCAGCCGGTCCAGGAAATAACCTAACCGGAGAACGCGCACATGGCGCCGGGCCGGCAGCTGCGGCCGTTTTCATGAATACGCCGGTATAGCAGCCCACGTCCAGGAGCCGTCCAGGAGGCTTGGCATAGGCATGCAGCTGGAGCAGCGAACGGGCGAAGGTGCGCTCCCGCGCCGTCGCTTCCTCCAGGTAAAGGGGATCTTCAACCGCGCGGTAGATGTCCAGCACCTCCCCCTGCTGGAGCTGGGGATTGCTGAAAACCAGGCGGCAGCGGCTGCACTGGACGATGTTGCCGTGCCGGGAAAGGGCGGTCGAGGTGCAGCGGAAATGCTCGGTACTCACGATCTCCTCTTTCCCCTTGCTGGCGGGATAGCGGAGGCGGGAATCGGGGCTGCCGCAAAAGGGGCAGTTCACCCGGACCCACGCCGACCCGCCTTTTTCCATGCTATTCCCGGAAGCGGTTGCAGCGGAGCCGCAGGAGGGTGAATATGCTCTTGAAGACTTCGCGGCGCGAAATTTTGGACGTTCCCATGCTGCGATCGAAAAAGATGATGGGCACTTCGGCCACGCGGGCGTTTTTCCTCTGGGCACGAAAGATCATCTCCACCAGGAACGAATAGCCGTTCGAGCGGACTTTCTCGGGCTTGATCTCTTCCAGCATCTGGCGGCGGTAGGTGCGGAAGCCGGAGGTCAGATCGGCCCCCTTCAGGTTCAGGACAAAGCGGGCGAAGCGGTTGGCCAGCCAGCTGAGCAGGATCCTGCGGATCCGCCAGTTGATGGTGCCGCCGTCGCGGATGTAGCGGGAACCGATCACGACATCGTTGTCGCGGCTGGCCTCGAGCATGGCCGGCAAATGGAGCGGATTGTGCGAAAAATCGGCGTCCATGGTGACCAACACTTCGTAGCCATGGTCCAGGCCGTAGCGCAGCCCGTCGCGGTAGGCGTTGCCCAACCCGCGTTCTCCGCTGCGTTCGATCAGCGTGACCGTCTCGCCAACACCGCGGTACGAGCGGACGACCTCGCCAGTGCCGTCGGGAGAGCAATCGTCAACGACGACGACATGGGCGCCGGGAACGATCTCGTTGATCTGCTTGAGCATTTCGGCGATGTTTTCGCTCTAGTTGTAGGTGGGGATGACGATCAGGGTCTTTTCCCGCACCTGGTAGGCGATGAAGGTGACGGCCTGGGCGATTCTCACGGTTCTCCCCCCGTTGCCCGCATGCGCAGCACCTGCACCTTGTAGGGCAGCTCGCCGCAGCGGGCGTAGAAAGCCAGAACCTTGCCTTGAATATCCTTGCCCGCGGCCAGGGCGAATCCGCGGTCGGTGAAGACCAGGGTGGTTGCCTGACCCTTCAGGGCCGGCAGCAGCTCGCCCTTCCCCACCGGGGCCATCCGCCGCGAGAATGGCTCGCCCAAAAAATTGGCCAGCGGCGACAGGAATACCTCCTGCCAGATCGCTCGGTCGCGAACGAACAGGATCTTCTTGTAACCCTTGACCGCGTCGGCCAGCTCGAACACCGCCCGCCGCTTTCCCAGATCGACGAAAATGATGGGCTGGTCCGGCGCGATTTTTCCTTTGACCTGCGCGTACATGGCGGCCAGCTGCCGGTGCAGGTCGCCGCGCAGGCGGTAATCGCCTATTTCCCAATGAAGCATGACCGCCTGCTGGCTCAGAAAAAAAACCAGCGGCAAGGCGATAAGGACCATCGCCAGCCGGCGCTGGCGCGGATGATTCTGGGCAAATGCCCCGAATTCAGCACCGACGAAGGCGACGATCATGATCCAGAATCCCAGCAGGGGTAGGTAATTGTAGCGGGCGGCGGCATAGAAAATTGGGAGCGATATGCCGATGCCCAGGAGCATCCAGAATAAGCCGAAGAGAGCTGGGCGGTTGCGGCGGCGGACGAGGGTGAAGAGCGTCGCCGCCAGCAGCGCCGCCAGCAGGATAAGCTGCAACCAACCGCCATGGTACTGTTCGCCAAGGCCCATGTATTTGCAGACGAGGAAGGCGGCCTTGTCGACCATCATTCTCAGTCCGGCCCGGCCGTAGGCGGTGAAGGCGGCATTGCCCCTGAGCATGGGGAGGCCCACGAAAAGCAGCAGGTAGAGCCCCAGGAGGATGAACAGGCCGAGCGAATGAGCGAATGCCCGTTTCCATGGGATCTCCATGACCAGCCAGAGAAGGGCCAGGGCGAGAAACGGCAAAACGATCCACGCCTCCTTTGCCGCCAGGGCGCCGCCGGCCAGCAGCAGCAGAAGCAGGTGTTTGCCCAACGGCATTCCTCTGGCGGCGGAAGCGTTGCGCGCCAAAAACAGCAGGGCGGCAAGGACAAACAGCATCATCAGCGAATCGGGACGCCCGGCCGCCCACAAGGTGACTTCGCTGTAGTAGGCGGACACCCCATAGGCGAGAACGAGCAGAACGGAAGGCAGGGTTCGCCTGAAGAGACGGCGGGCCAGCAAAAACATAAGCCAGAGATTGGCCAGATGCAGGAGGACGGTGAACAGATTGTAATAGAAGACACGGGTACCGAAGAGGGTGTAGTTCAGCAGGTAAGAGAGCTTCACCATGGGCCGGAAAAAATTGTTTATTTTTTCAAAAAACTGGCCGGGATGCTGCCAGCCGCGGTAGATGCTGTCCAGCCATTCAAAATCATCGCCCATGAGATAGTTCCCCAAGGCGGGGACATACAACAGAAAAATCAGGACCAATGTGCAGCCGCCCCAGAAATAGGGATTTGTTTTCTGCAAGCGCGAGAGCCAATTTCTCCGGCTCATGCAAAGGCTCCCTGCCACGTTGCGCGGCCATGTATCCGATCAGACATTTGCTTTGAATTCGGGCAAAGGGGAGGCGAACAATTCCCTCAAAACCATCGGTGCCAGGGCATAGCCGACGATCAGGAACGCGTCGCAGATAACCCTGTGCCTGTCCGAGGGGACCAGGAGGACCAGCGGCAGCATGATCAGCATGTACATCAGCAGCACCAGCAGCGCCTTATGGTTCTTTTTCCAAGCCAGGATAATCAAGGAGCTCAAGCCGAAAAAACTCAAAGCAGCCACGTCCAAAACCGCGGCGATGCTCAGCTCATAGACGGAAAACCCCAGCCGATAGATGAACAGCGCTAAGACAAGCTGGAGAACGATCAGCATGGCGAAGGCCCGGCGGCGCTTCTTCATCAGGAAAATAAAAGGCAGAAGAAAATAGAAGATGCCGTTTTTCGCCGCCGGGTAGTAGTCCCTGAACACGGCGTTGATCCTCTCCTTCATTCTGGCTAGATGCCACGTGAAGCCGTTGGCACGGAAAAGGGTGTAGCCCATCTTCCACAGGTGGCGATCGGCCTCGACCTCGCTCACCCCCTGCTTCAACAGGTCATTCATGATGTTCTTGTAGTCCATGATATTGTTCAGGTCCATGCGAATGGCGGGATTGTTGGCTACGTAGAAATTATAACCGCTGATGGTCGAAAACACGGGGAATTCGCCCAGGACCACCTTGTTGCGAATGATCCAGGCTGAAAAAATCAGTATCGGGAATATGAGCGCAACGAGATATTCCTTCCTCTTCAGCATCAGCGGCAGCGGGAAAAGGAAAACCAGCATGATCAGCAGGAGATTCTGCTTGACCATGATGGCCGAGGCGAGTAAAAAAGAAAAGGCCAGCAGCTTGTACAATTGCTTCTTGGCCAGATGGGAAAAAAGCGCGAGCAAGGCGATGAGCAGGAGAAAAAAGGCCAGGAATTCGGGATGAATGATGTTGGCCATGACCCGCAGCGGCTCGAAAAACGTACATAGAAAAGCGGAGAACAAGGACAGAAGCCGCGAGGAGGAAACGTGGAAGGTCAGCCAATAGAAAATCAACGGCAGCAGGCAGAAAAAAAGGTTCTGGTAAAGGATAACGGCCATGAGGAACTTGTCTTTCCCATACAACCAGCGGAAAAGCGACAAAAAAACAGGATAGCCGGGAGTGCGAAAAGCCGTCCCGCCGGGCGTGACACAGATTCCACTGCTGACCCGGTATCCCTTACCTTCATAAAGGTTGTTGGCCAGGGAAATGTATTCCCGGGCATCCATGCGTAAAAATTGATTCTCATCTTTTATGAACGAGATTTCCTTTAGCGATAAATAAAAATTGAAAGCAATCAATCCCAGCAGGCATACGGCAGACCGCGTGACCTTTATTTTTTTAGACCAGGTGTTTTTCATTGCCGGACCGCTGTCTTTTGCCATTGGGAAATTCTAAAAGAAAAGGACGGCAATGTCAAAAACCGTCTGTCCTGGGAGCCTGGAAAAGAAACCCGAGAAAAAAATATGGTTGGCCGCCGCGGTCAGGGAACGGTTTTTTCAAACCGATTCACGGGCCCAAAGGGCAACAAACGCTGATGGGCAACGGTTTTAATGAAACGGGCGTAACCGCGGTCGGATCTCTTTATCTTGACGCCCAACCCGGCCGGCACATTTTCTCCCGACGGGCTCTCCCGCTTCGTATTCCAGACCACCAAGCCGGTGAGGGAGTAGATGTCGTCGGCCGCGGCCAGGAGAATTTGAAACTCGCTTCTCACGGGGAACATATCGGTGGTGGCGATCAGCATCCCCCGGCGCGAGATGTTGACGGTGACGCCCATGCGTTCAAAACCATTCTGGTTGATATTGACCAGCAGGCTTTTGTTTATTCTTTTGTCTTTTCTTTTTGTCATGAGCATCCCTGCCCAGATCGATAAAGGGTCAATCCGAAATTGAATAGCAAATCGCGTGCCAAATCCATTAGACGGCGCTGGACAGAAAACTTTCATCCCGATAAGCTCCAACACTCACTTTCCCCGCATTTTGCCTGGATCTTTTTTTGGTTCCGGATGATTGGTAAAAAACAGTCGATCGAAATGGGTAAATTATTTACAGTTAAAACTATCAATTCCCATTGCAAATTTTTTTTGTTGACGGATAGAAAAATAAATGCTATATTTATGATATCATTTTGATATCCATTTTAGGAGGTACTCATGTCAAACGAGAAACAAGGTAAGTCGTTCAAGGGATGGACGGTCGTTACCATCCATGTGCTGCTGATCGCCGCCATTCTGTTGATCTTCTTCTCAGGAGTCAACACCGTCCAATGGTCGGCGCTGCGGCTAATCCCGCTCATCGCCCTGCTGATAGTCGTCGCCGGCATCCTGCCCCCGGGCTACTTCACCCTGCAACCGAACGAAGCCAAGGTGTTGGTCCTTTTCGGCAAATACAAGGGGACAATCCGTAACGACGGCTTTCACTGGACCAACCCCCTGCAGCTGGCCCAGCCGCGCGGCAAGTACACGATTTCCCAGCGCATACGCAACTTCGAGATCGAAAAGCTGAAGGTCAACGACAAGCGCGGCAATCCCATCGAGATCGCGGCCGTCGTCGTCTGGCGGGTCGTGGACACGGCCCACGCCCTTTTCGACGTCGACCACTACGAGCATTATGTCAAGATCCAGAGCGCTGCCGCCCTGCGCCACCTGGCCAACTGCTACCCCTACGACCACGGCGAGGAGGAAGAGGTCACCTTGCGCAGCGGCATGGACGAAGTGGCCCAGGTCTTGAGAAAGGAACTCCAAGACCGGCTGGCCAAAGCCGGGGTACAGGTCGACGAGACGAGGCTCACCCACCTGGCCTACGCACCGGAAATCGCCAATGCCATGCTGCGCCGCCAAATGGCCGAAGCCATCATCGCCGCCCGGCGCAAGATCGTCCACGGCGCGGTCTCCATGGTCGAGATGGCCCTAGACGAGCTGAAAAGCAAGAAGGTCGTCGACCTGGACGAGGAGCGCAAGGCGGCCATGGTCAGCAACCTGCTGGTCGTGCTGTGCGGCGAGGCCGAAGCCCAGCCGGTGATCAACGCCGGGACGCTGTACAAATAAGCGGCCGGGCGCAAGGCCATGCCTGCGAAAAAATCATTCCTGCTGCGCCTCAGCCAGGAGATGTGGGAAGAACTCGAGCGCTGGGCCGCCGACGATTTTCGCAGCGTCAACGGCCAGATCGAGTCCATTCTCAACGAAGCCATCAACCGGCGCCGTAAAAAAGCGCCGGTCCCGGCCCCTCTGGGCGAGTCGCCGCCAGCCATCAAGGAGGAACCATGAAAAAAGGCGTTTGCCCCCGCTGCGGGGGAAAAGAAATCTACAGCGGCAGCACCGTGGCCAACAAGTCGGGAATGCACGACAGCAACGCCATCCCGGTCTCGCTGTTCCGCAGCGCCGCGCTCGACAACTTCGTTTGCGGCCAGTGCGGCTACGTCGAGAGCTACATCGCCAAGGAAAAAGACCTGGCAACGATCAAAAAGAAATGGCCGCTGGTATTCTGACGCCCCCATTTATCTGATAAAGAAGGAATCTCAAACATGCCGCTCAATCTGCAAACCAGGACCCTTCATAAAAATCCTCAATAAAAAAGGAATAGTTGGCATAGGGAGGCACTTCAGCAATATCCTCTTTGGAATTGACCAGATAAACCTTGTATCGTTCAATACCATCAAAATTTATTGGATTGCCCACATGATCATTTTTTATCCAAACAGCAAAATACTCAAACCTGGCGAAGTGGTTGGATCCTATTTCGGATTTCTTGCTGCCGATCATACTAATTTTTTTGCTGATTCTATAGGCGGCAGATATTTTCCCCGCTGACAATGGAAACCCCTTTTCGTTAACGTAATAACTGTCATAAAATGGATCAAAGCATACCCACCGGTTCATAGAAGGTAAAAATACTTCGGACACTTCATGATTTCTGATTGTGACATATCTTGCCTTATATCCAAAACTTTGCATAGCCTGAACAAAAACATAGCAGTATTGGGCACAAAATCCACCGGTCTCACCATCGCGGATTCGTTTTAAAATTTCCATGGCATTGATGGGGGGATATGGGCTTGGTTTCCCCGGCTCCCATTGGCTTCTCACCCAGTGCATCAGTTTTACGGCGATATCGAAATCAGTTTTACAGCCAAAAATCACAGAATCTAGATGTTCACCTTTCCTGAATTCCCCTAATGCTTCGACGGAGTCATAAGAATAAACAAAACGGCACCTATTTTTTGGTTGCTTGGTGAAAGTGGGAACAACGATCGGTTTTTCTCGTTTTCCGCTCGCCAACACACTGACTGGTTTTATATCGGCATAGTTGGATATTTGACCAGCCAAGTAAGAGCAATAGGAAACAAGCCCGATAAACACAAGTGCGACAATAAACTTCAATGAAAATTTCAGTTTAAACATTTTTGTCTCCACATCATGCATTATATGACTATTTTGAAGAATATTGTGATTTACAAGTTTCAATTCCCAATATTGTTGCTCGGAATATGCCGCACGTAAATCAGCATCCAATAAATTGCTCGGGAGAAAAAAGCCAGCCACATTCCGGCAAGCATTCTCTCAAACTTAGCACGGGGAAATGGTCGGAAAGGCAGGCAGGAACTGGGGTGAGTGACGGGATGTGAACCCGCAGCGATCGGATCTACAGCACAAACTATCCTGACACGCAGTGTACGGATCTAGTTTGTCTGTAACGCCGGATTTACAGCACAAACTATCCGGACACGCAGTGTACGGATCTAGTTTGTCTGTAACGCCGGATTTACAGCACAAACTATCCAGACACGCAGTGTACGGATCTAGTTTGTCTGTAACGCCGGATTTACAGCACAAACTATCCAGACACGCAGTGTACGGATCTAGTTTGTCTGTAACGCCGGATTTAGTTTGTCTGTAACGAAGGGCGATGAGTGAATCCAGCAACTTGTCCCGCCGTTACAGTCCCGCTTAGGATATTTCAAAACGCTGTATTATCAAGCCTGTACAGCGTCTTAGGCACATATGCCTATCTATTCACGGATGGAATCGGTTAAAATTTAAGCACACTTTAGTACACACAAAAACGACCGAATCAATATTTTTTCAGAGCAGTGAATTCAGCACGTGCGCCATGATCTGTTTTTGCCGGGAATAGTTGCCTACAAAAATTTTTTTCACCACTCCGGAGTGATCGATGATCACCCAAAAGGGCGGGGAGATGCAGTTGAAATGGAAAGCCGATCCCACCGATCCGTGAAAATCAATAGCCACAGGAATATTCATTCCCATCTTACGTATAGCGGTTGCGGTCTCCTCACGCGTCGATTTCATGCTGATTCCAAGAAAAACAACGGGCCTCTTCGAGAATTCAGCAACGAGTTTGCCAAGAGTCTGGAGGTGCTTCCCGATGTTATACGAACGATCGAAGTTTTTTCCGTTAAAAATAAAGAAAACGGCTGCTCGTCCTTTTATGTCCGCCAAATTGTATTCATCTCCCCGATTCATTCCCGGAAGCGCGATGCCCGGCATCGCTTTGCCTTCCATGAACTCTTCAGGCTCCGGTCCTTTCTCGTGGATAGGAAAGGAATCAAACAGATTGAACGTTTCCACAGCGGCGGGAGGGGGGATAAAACGGAAGGCCCCGGGGGGAATCGGCTGATTGATGCGGATGTCATTATGAAAATATTCATAAACAGTCTCGTGTTTAAGGGCATTCCCTCCCATTTTGATGTTTTGGATTTTCTTCTCCTTCACATGGTGGATCAGGAACGTTTTGGAATCGATCCACAAGTTGACCAACCACTCATCGTCTTCAACTTTTCTTTCCAGAACGATATGCAGGAGATTTCCCGAATGAGTTTCCTTTTCATTGGCGAACGCCGCGACCGGGTAGTTATCCAGGTTCTTTTGCGCTGTTTCCGGATCAAAAAGCATGGGAATGACAAAACCGTTTTTCATGCTCGTATACTGTGCGTCGAACATAAAATCGTCGGAATCAGCGATTTCTTTCAGCGTTTTCGGCGCCTCGTCATTGGTGAACTTGTTAAACATGGGCATATATTCCCAGATCCTTTTCCCGTCACACACCAGAGACGTGCCCGCAATAGAAAACTCTCCCGACTGCCAAAAACGGAGGCGGTTGGGTCTGGCAATGCAGATGTCGATGACATTCCCGACGGCTCCGCCGACATTGATGATTTTCGGACCCTGGTATTTTGAGCTGATCTGGACTTTGAGCTGCTCCTGATACGTCTTCAGGTTCCCGTACATGCGTATACACTTCTCCATGATTTTTCTGGCGGCAGGGTCATTCCGCAAAGGTGTGCTCCTGATCATATGAGCAAGGAGGGCAAGAAAAACAATACCCATAAGTGCTTTCTTTAAACCTGACATTTTTCTCTCCTCCTGAAAAAGCATTATATGCACAAAGGGGAAAATGGTCAAAAGAGGGATTAAGGAAACGGGGCCAGTCGCTGGCTGTCCCATAGCGGTTCATTTCGGGCAAATTTCTGTCAGCACAAAATAGGACACACTCTATCGGATTCGGGCAGGGTAAAATGACTGGAAACGCAGGTGGGAACTGGGGTGAGTGACGGGATTTGAACCCGCAGCGATCGGATCCACAGTCCGATACTCTACCATTGAGCTACACTCACCACGCCCTGTGATTGTATAGCATTCCCCCCCTTGCTGTCAACCACTTTTTTACGCTGGCCCCGGCCAGGGGATTAGCGGCGCTCCCCTCTTTTTTTGAAAAGAGAGGGGCCGGGGGTGAGTTTTTTTAAGCAGAGACTGTCATAAAATTTTAAGCATCTCCCGTTGTGTGATGGATTTTTATGGCCGACTCCATTATAATGAAGAAAATCTCACTAGGAATAAAGATATAATGACTAAAACCAAGGTCGCGATCTTGAGAACCGGTTCCGAAACGGTCCTGGATGATTACATCCGCCTCTTCGAACTGGCCGGCGGAAGCGCTATCCTGGACAAGGGATCCAGCACCATCATCAAGGACAACATCTCCTGGCACTACCCTCTCCCCTCGGCCAACACCACCCCCTGGCAGCTGGAGGCGGTCATTCTGGCTCTTAAAAAACACGGTTTCAGCGATATCGCCTGCGTCCAGAACAAGACCGAAGTGACCGACGCCTTCAAGGGCGAGGACCTGAACAGTTACAAGCCGATCTTCAAGGATTACGGCATCAAGGTCCTCTTCAACTTCCGCGCCGAAGACATGCAGTGGGTGCCATACAGGCCGAAGGCCCGGATGCTAGCCCTGGAAAAGATCTACGGCGACGAGCTGCGCATTCCCGAGTATTTCATCGGCAAGAACATCATCCACCTGCCGACGGTCAAGTGCCACATTTATACCACCACCACCGGCGCCATGAAGAACGCCTTCGGCGGCCTGCTCAACCACAAGCGCCACCAGACCCACACCCATATCCACGAGACGCTGGTCGACCTGCTGGCCATCCAGAAGGAGATCCACCCGGGCCTTTTCTGCATGATGGACGGCACAATGGCCGGCAACGGCCCGGGTCCGCGCGTGATGCGCCCCGAGGAAAAGAACGTCATCTTGGCCAGCGGCGACCAGGTGGCCATCGACGCCGTGGCTGCCAAGCTGATGGGCTTCGACCCGATGTCGATCAAGTACATCCGCCTGGCCCACGAAAGCGGCCTGGGCATCGGCAAACCCGAGGAGATCGAAATCGCCGGCGATCTGGACGCGGCCCGGGAGAACTGGCACTTCGAAGTCGGCCCCAGTTTTCACCGGGCCGTGGGCTGGTTCACCTGGTTCGGCCCCACTCGCTTCTTGCAGAAAATCATGACCCGTCCGCCCATCCTCTACCTGGGCAACTTCTATTCCTATTTCTACCACGACGTGCTGCACTGGCCGTTCAAGGAGAATAAAATTTATCGCCGCTGGCTCAAGGATTCCCAATGGGGACGGCTGTTTCAAAAATATTTGGATGAAGGATCCTTGAAAGGGAAATAGCAACGGCCACATAGGGGCACAGCGCGCTGTGCCCCTACCGAATCGTAAACGAAACAATATATTCGAAATTAGCGGGAGTATCCGGCAACCTGGGATCCATATCCCGCCATTCGCCGGAGAGGCCAAGCTCAGTCGCCGCCAGCTGGAAGTGGCACATGGCGATGCCCAGGTCGATGCGCTGCAAATCGGCGAGGGGCATCAAGGCGCTGTAGGCCTTGTCGCGGCTGAGGAAAAAATGAAAGCCACCCTCCTTCAAGACGATGCGCCAGGGCTGCTTGTTGGAGGCCGAAGGCCCCAGGCGTACACCCTCCAGGACCGGCGCCCAGCGCGGGGAATCGGCGCTGCGCCACGGGGTCTGCCAATCGTCCTGGAAAAAAATCTCGGTCGCGGCCTTGCGCCGGTCGCCCCGGGCGCTCCAGCGCACCAGGCGGTCGCGCAGGGAGCGTTGTTCGGCCGGCCGGCCGACGGCGACCACCGCCGGCAGCATTTCCTCGGGCCGGATGCCGAGGCTGCGGCCGAAATGCTTGCGGTCAAATATGCCGCCGATCCAGCAGCTGGCCAGGCCCAGGGAGGTGGCGTACAGGACGATCGCCTCCAGCCCGAAACCGACATCTTCCCAGCAGTGGAGCGAGCCCTTTTTGACCAGGGCGCTCAGATAGAAGCGCACCCCCTTGATCAGCCCGTAGCTGCCGCCGGAAAAAACATTTTCAGCTCGCACCCGCTCTTTGTCGATGACGCCGAAACGAACACTGTTTTTAAAGGGTAGTTCCAGGGCAGCCGAAAATTTTTCCAGCGCCACCAGAATATCAGGCTCCAACCCGCGGCCATCGAAACTGCGGCAAGAATAGCGTTTTTGAATAAGCTCCAAAACCGGCTGGCTGAAAATGATGTTTTTTGGCATGGGCGGATTATAGCACACTTCAACCGTGCCAAACTCATCCCCCACCCCCCTCAGGTGGCAGACAAACCAAATCCGTCCACTTCGTGGCCAGATTGTTTGTGCTGCCCTTCTCTTGGCAAGAGAAGGGGAGTTATGGCACTCCCCTCTCTTTTGAAAAGAGAGGGGCTGGGGGTGAGTTTAAAATTTCCGACATCGATATTTTTTAAACTCAAAATCCAAATTATTCTTTTTATTGCTGCAATCTTAGAATCAGGCTATAATCGCTTCTACCGCCGCGCCCGTAGCTCAAAGGATAGAGCGGCAGCCTTCGAAGCTGTGCGTTGGGAGTTCGAGTCTCTCCGGGCGTATTTATCTTGTCTTTAACAGGAACGAACGACGGGCATGGAAAAGAACATCATCCTCAGGGGCATCCGCACCAACAACCTGAAAAATATCGACGCCGAAATCCCGCTGGGGAAGATAACGGCCATTGTCGGCGTCAGCGGCGCCGGCAAGTCATCGCTGGCCTTCCATACCCTTTACGCCGAAGGCTACATCCGCTACATCGAATCCATTTCCCCATATATCCGCCAGTTCCTGGACCGGATCGATAAGCCCGACATCGACCGCATCGACAACCTGCCGCCGGCGCTCGCCTTCCGCCAGAAAAAACCGGTCCGCAATCCCCGCTCTATCGTGGCCACGGCCTCCGACATTTTCGATTACCTGCGCATCCTTTACGCCAAGATCGCCGATTTTTACTGCCCGGGCTGCGGCGCCGAAATCAAGAAGTTCAGCATCGACGAGATCATCCAGACGCTGCTGGCGCTCAAGCCCGGCAGCCTGCGCGTCTGTTTTTCCTACCAGGGCGATGTCGCTTTCCTGATCAACCGCGGCTACTATTTCCAGGTTCGCCGGGGCCGCAAAATGGCCATCGACAGTCAAAGCCGGAATGTGCCGATTCGGGTCCTGGTCGACGAGCTGGAAAACCGGGCCGAGAACCGCAGCCGGATTTTTGAGGCCGTCGACGCGGCCATGGCCATGAGCCGTGACACGGTAACCGTGTACCATGACCGCCGGCCGCTGTATTTCCCGGTCGTGCTCTTCTGTCCCCGCTGCCGCAAGGAGTATGAAAGTCCGGACGAAAACCTTTTTTCGTTCAACAGCGGCCGTGGCGCCTGCCCGGTTTGCAAGGGGCTGGGCGAAACGGACGAAAGCGGCTCCGGGTCCACCCCCTGCCGCGAATGCCGCGGCAGCCGCTTCAGCCGTCTGGCCACTTCGTTCCGGATCAAAGGCCGGACCATCGCCGACCTGCTGGCCATGACCATCGGCGCCGCCGACGACTGGATCAAGGATCTGGACGGCGACGCTTACCGGAACAGGATTTCCCCCGAGGTCTTCGCGGAGATCGCGGCCAAGCTGGAGTATCTGCGCCGCAGCCGGCTTCATTACATCCACCTGAACCGCCCCACCTTCACCCTTTCCAAGGGCGAATACCAGCGCATCAACCTGGCCTTCATCATGGGCTCCACCCTCTCCGATTCGCTGCTGATCATCGATCAGCCTTCCGCCGACCTGCATCCCGTTGACTACGAAAAGATGGATTTTTTCCTTAAAAAACTGAAAGAAAACGGCAACACCGTCATCCTGGTCGAGCACAACCCGCACCTGGTCGGCTATGCCGATCATGTCATCGAGCTGGGGCCGCGGGCGGGTGTCGCCGGTGGGGAGATCGTCTATTCCGGGAGCAAGGATGATTTTTTCAACTCGCAGGTGACCACCACCCAGAAGTACTTCCGTCTGGCGGCGAAGCGGCCGGCCCAAGCGAAGGCCGCACTGGAATTCTGGACCTGCCGGGACGCCGGCAGCCACAATTTGAAACATTTTGATTTCCGCATCCCGCGCCGGGCATTCACCGTCATTGCCGGAGTCAGCGGCGCCGGCAAGAGCACGCTGCTCTACGATGAAATCTACCTGAAGCACGGAGCCGACTCCGGACACAGCGAAGTCGTCCATCTCGACCCGGGCGTGGGCGCCAGGCGCGGCAGCACCAACGTCGCCGGATTTTTCGATGTGTTCCCGCCGTTGCGGGAATTTTTTGCCGCCTTGAAACAAAGCCGCCTGCTGGGGTATCTTCCCGGCCATTTTTCTTTCAATTCTCCGCTGGGGCGCTGTCCCGAATGCAAGGGCCGGGGTTATCTGGAGATTGAAATGCAATTCCTGCCCGCGGTCAGAACCACCTGCCGCCACTGCCAGGGCAGCGGCTTCACCCCCGACATCCTGAAGATCACCCATAAGGATAAAAACATCGCCGCCGTTTTGGCCCTGACCATCGATGAATTCGTCCGCGATTTCGGCGCCGATCTCCCCCAGCTGCTCAAGACGCTGAAAAACCTGCAGGACAACGACATGGGCTACCTGCAGCTGGGGGAGAAGGTCAGCTGCCTGTCCACCGGGGAATTGCAGAAGCTCAAGCTGCTGAAATACCTGGATCAGGAAAAAACGGACATCCTGTTCCTGCTCGACGAGCCGTCGTTCGGTCTTCACGCCTACGATATCGCGGTCATCCGCAAGCTCTTCGCCCGCCTGCTGAAAAACCGCAACACCATCGTGGCGGTCGAGCACAATCTGTCGCTGATCGCCAGCGCCGATCATGTCATCGAACTCGGCCCCGAGGGGGGCGACGGCGGCGGTTACATGCTTTTCAACGGCTCTCCCGCCGCCATGATGAAAGACAGAAAATCGCTGACCGGGCACTATCTGAAAAATTATTTGAAAAACACTTGACAAAAACAATTTATCAAATTAAATAAGTACAATAAAAAATTTCGTCAAGGAGTATCCGCTGATGGAGCAGATCGAAATCATTTCGTGGCAAACGCTTGACGTCTTGAAAGCCGCCGCGACCAAGATCATAGAAGTGGTTGGCGCCCTGGATACGGACGAGCACATGTCCGTTTTTTGCTATATCGAGGACGACTACCTGGAACTGTTTTACAGCGAACTGGACGCCAATTTCATCAGGCATTTCGAGGACGAGGATGAATTCCAGAAGACCATCGAAATACGCAAAACCGAGTTCGGCGCCGAAAATTTCGAAACGATGAACTACTACGAGGAAGAGGAGAATTTCGGCGACGACGATTCCGAAGAAGACCTGGACGGCTTCGACATGAAGGATGACGAAGCGGATGACGATTATTGACCGCGGCCGGATTCTTCCCGCCGCGGCCTGAGCCGGTCACGCCATGACGCCCTTGCCCGACAAGATAAAATGGCCGGCCTACGCGTCGGTTGGCCTGATGTTTCCCAGCTCGATCCTGGTCGGTTTCGCCATCGGCCATTATCTGGACAAATGGCTGAAAACCGATCCCTATCTGACCCTCATTTTCATCATCTACGGGATCGTGGCCGGATTTGTCAACCTGTTTGCCGTCACCCGGTCCGATGACAAAAAAAAGTAGGCCGGGTATCGGCGCCCAGGTGGCCTTCAAGGCAGTCGTTGCCGAGGCCAGCGCCATGGCTTTCATCTATTTTTTTACAAAAAGCGCCGTTTATTGTATAATTTCCCTCACGGGCGCCGCCATCAGTATCGCCGCTTTCGCGCTGCTGATCCGATCGACCGACCGCATCTTGAAAAAAGGCAAAGGAAGGATGATGTTTTTTTTATTGGCCCAGCTGAAATTGTTGATTATCGCCGTGGCCTTCTACGCGCTCAGCCGCTGGACGAAAAGCGGCGCTGTTTTTTTCATCCAGGGAATCGCCATCATCTACCTGGCCATCCTGATCGAGGGACTGGCCCGCTTTTCCGGGAACGCAAGCCATGGAACATAATCCCCTGATTGCCGTCTGGATCAATCGCCTGATCCGCCTCATCGCCCAAGCGCTGGGTTTCCGCCTGCACGCCGATCCCCTGCCCGCCCACCTGATCATGGCCGCGATCGTCACCGTGATCCTGATCATTTTTTTCAAGCTCACGGTCAGGAACCTCTCCCTTTTCCCCAAGAAGATGCAAACCCTGCTGGAAATGCTCTACCTATTCCTCAGAAACCATGTCGACGACACCATCGGACCCGAAGGCCGGAAATTCATACCCGCCCTGGGCACGCTGGGCCTGTTCATCGCCCTGGCCAACCTGCTCGGCCTGTTCCCGGAAATGAGCTCGCCCACGGCCAATTTGAACGTCCCGGCCGGCTGCGCCATATTCATTTTCCTTTACTACCATGCCCAGGGAGTGAAAAAACACGGTTTCTTCGGCTATCTGAAAACGTTCACCGGCCCGGCCTGGTGGATGGCCTGGATGTTCGCGCCCATTGAAATCATCTCCCATTTTTCCCGGCCGATGTCGCTGACGGTCAGGCTTTTCTGCAATATCTTCGGCGAAGATCTGGTCATTATCATCATCGTGTCGCTGGTCCCTTTCATCGCGCCGCTGCCGATGATGGCCATGGCCATCTTCACCTCCCTGTTGCAGGCGTACATTTTCATCATGCTGTCGTCGGTGTACCTTGCCGGCGCCGTGGCGAGTGAACATTAATAAAACAAAGAGGAGGATATACGACATGAGAAAAAAACCGCTTCTGATCATTTTGGCCCTGCTCATCATGGCCTCGGCGCTCCCGGCCCAGGGCACGGAGCAGCCCGGGATCACGTCATCGATGTTTTTCTGGACCACCCTCATCGGCAGCCTCTGCTTGGTCGTGGCGGCCATCGTGGGCATCACCAGCCAATCGCGGGCATTCCGCTCCGCCGCGGACAACATCGCCCGCAACCCGGCCGCGGCCGATTCGATTCGCGGCCTGCTGATCATCGCCCTGGCCCTGATGGAATCCCTGGTCATTTACGTCCTGCTGATCGACCTCATCCTTTTCTTTGTCAAATGGGGTAATTACACTGTCGTTAAGTAATCATGCCGACGGGGAAAGGCAGACCGCCTTTCCCCGCTCCAGCCAATGAAAAAACACGACCGGGCGCTGGCGCCGCTTCATGTCGTCAAGAGCGGCTGGCTGGCGCTGAAAGATTTTCTGAGCGAGAACGGGATCGACAAGTCTTCCATCCTCGCCTACTACTCGATTTTTTCGTCTTTCTTCCTGCTGATTTTCTTTTCATTCCTGTTCAACAAGTTCGTCGGCGACCCGGGCCACGCCGTGGAAAACATGTACCCGTTCTCTCCTGATTTTTTTTCCCGGATTGCCCCCATTTTTTTCCAGAAAGCCAGCGAGTTGACCGCCCAGGTCGAGGACCTGGGCCTGATCGGCTTGGCCGTGTTCCTGTTCGTCGGCATCCTGGTTTTCAAAAAGATGATTCATTATGTCAACGACATGTTTTTCATCAAGATCAAGCGCGGCATCCTGCTCCGGCGCATCAAGGAAATCGGCTTGCTGGTGATCGTCGGCATCCTGTTCATTTTTTCATTCCTGGTCACCGGCCTGATCTCCGCCGTCAACACCCTGGCGGAAGAGAACCCTTTTTTCAAAAAGCACATCGACCCGGCTTTCGTCCTTTCCATCGACAATTTGCTCGTCGGCGTCGTTTTGCCCTTCCTGGTCACCTTCCTGTTTTTTTTCATCCTGTACAAGTGGATCCCGGAAAAGAGAATCCATGCGGGCGCCGCCCTGATCGCCGCGTTTTTTTCGGCCCTGCTGTGGGAATTGCTCAAAAGGGCCTACACCTATTACCTGATCCACGTGTCGGTCTTACGAAAAATAGAGAGCCCGATCGTGGCCATCATCCTTTTCGGATTTTGGATGGAGCTGACCATGGGCATCATGCTCTATGGGGCGAAATTCACCTTCCTGCTGGACAAGGAAGAAAATGACAAACCTAAAAAAACTCACTGAGATCGTTTCCGGCCAGCTGCGCGGCGATCCCGAGCGCGCGATCAGCGGCATCCAGTCCCTGCAGAAGGCCGGCGCCGACGACATCGCTTTTATCGCCAGGGGCAAGGAGGACGCCGACCTGTCAACGATCCGCGCCGCGGCCCTGATCGTGGCCGTTGACAGCGCCATCAGCTACCCGAACCGGGTGCTGGTCGCCGATCCGCAGCTGGCGTTTGCCAAGCTGCTGGAGTTCTTTCACCCGCAGCAGCCGTTCTGCCCCGGCATCGCCGCCAACGCCAGCATATCGGAAAAAGCCCGACTGGAAAAGAATGTCCGCATCGGCCCCTTTTCCTATGTTGGCGAAAACAGCCACATCGGCGAAAATACGGAAATCCACGCCGGCGTGGTCATCTACCGCGACGTGAAGATCGGCCGCGACTGCCTGATCTATTCCCGGGTCGTCATCCGCGAAAACGTGGAAATCGGCGACCGGGTGATCATCCATCCCGGAGCCGTCATCGGCGCCGACGGCTTCGGCTACGGGCACGCCGCGGACGGGACGCCGATAAAGATCCCGCAAAAAGGCAAGGTGCTCATCGCCGCCGGCTGCGAGATCGGGGCCAACACCTGCATCGACCGCTCGACCGTCGAGGAGACCAGCCTGGCCGAGAACACGAAGCTGGACAACCTGGTCCAGATCGGGCACAATGTCCGCATCGGCAAGAACACGATCATCTCCTCGCAGACCGGCATTTCAGGCTCCACCGAAATCGGCGCCCAGGTGGTCATGGGCGGCCAGGTGGGAATCGCCGACCATGTCAAAATCGCCGACGGCGTCATAATCGCCGCCAAGAGCGGCGTTTCCGGATCGGTCAAGAGCAAAATGATCGTTGCCGGCATCCCCCACCAGGAGATCGGCGCCTGGAGAAAAAGCATGGTCCTGCTAAGGAACCTCGGCGCCTGGAAAGAAAAATTGCAGAAAATAGAGGCCAAGATCAAAGAATGGGAGGCAAAATGAAAAAAAGCATATTGGGGCTGACGGTCTTGCTGGCGGCATTGCCGATGCTCGCCAAGCCGGTGATTAAATTTAAAAGCATGGTTGTCGATTTCGGCGTAGTGGAAAGCGGCCAGGTCGTCGACGTCAACTTCGAATTTGAAAACGCCGGTTCCGACCTCTTGATCATAAAGAACATCCTGCCTTCCTGCGGCTGCACCACGGCCGGGCTGGTTAAAAAGGAGTACCAAGCCGGCGAAAAGGGGACCATCGCCGGCAAATTCAATACCAGCGGCTACAACGGCAAGGTTATCAAGACCATCACCGTGACCAGCAACGACGTTGAAGCCGCGGAAGTCCGCCTGACCTTCAGCGGCACCGTGATCATCAAGGATTTCGCCCAGGCCGACCTCAAGCCGGAGCGTATCGATTTCGAATCGGTAACAATCGGCAAGACCTACAGCCGCAAGCTTAACCTGAGCAACAGCGGCACCAGCGATTTGCGCGTGATCGAGATCAGCTGCAGCCCGGAGGTCTCGCTGCAATTCAAGACCAATCTTGTCGGCGCCAAGAAGACCACCGAGATCACCCTCACCTTCACCCCGTTCGTCAAAGGACCTTTCAGTAACCTGGTCAAGATTCGCACCAACGACTATCGCAACCCCTATCTGTTCATCCGCCTTGAAGCCGAAAACGACTGATCAGCGCCCGCTGCCGTCCGCGGCCGGCGGCAGGCAATACAGGTTGTACAGATAAGAGCCGGGTTGAACGCGCAGGGCTTTCGCCTTGGCCAGAATTCCCGCGATGCGCTTCTGGAAAGCGGCTTCGCTCTCGCCAGAACCGTCCAGGCGGCGCATGAAAAACAGGGCGGCAACGTAATCCGGCTCCAGCCCCAGGGCGGCGTTCGCCAGGCGTCGCGCCTCCGCCCGGCGGTCAAACTCGTTTAAGATCACCGCTTGCTGCAGGCGCAAAAAAGGGTTGAACGGATCGAGCTCCTGGGCCCGGCGCAGCGGCGCCAGCATTTCCTCGGCCAGGGCGGGGTAGACGATCTTTTTTTCCCGGATATCCCCGAACAATGCCGCTTCCAAAACGCAAGCCTCGCTGCTGTTGCGATTCAGTCTTTGGGCCAAACGCAGGTCTTCCCAGGCGGCCGTCCATGCCTCCAGGCTGTTCGCGGCCTTGAAAAATCCGCGCAGGGTTTGAGCGCGCGCCAGGGGCATCCGCTCATCCAGCGGACTGAAGAGGGCGGCGCGGTTCAGCAAGGCAAAGCGCCGAGGAATGTCTTTTTCCCCAGTTGCCGCTCTGAGCATGCGGTCGGCGCAAAGAGGCAGCAAGTAAAACTGGATGAAAAGCACGAACAACAATCCCGCCAAAAAAACCTTGAGCGCGGGCGCCAGCGAGACAAAAAACATACGCCGCCAAAAAAAGGCGTACAGCAGGAAAAGCGTGACCAGCAGGAAAAAGTTGTTAAAGACGAAGTTGAAGAACAGCATCTGCAGCAGCAAAAAGGCCAGCAATACCTTGGGCAAGTCGAACCAGGGGGGCACCAGCAGGCGGCGGATGGTAAAAAACAAGAACAGCAGGACAAAGATCAGGCCGGCCAGGCCGGTCTCGACGATCATCTTCCAATAGTCGCTGTGCGGCGATTCGGGCAGCTTGGCATAGCGGGCCGGGCCCTTTTCCTGGGGAAAATTAAATCGCTTGGCCGCCTCGTCGAAAAGGTCTGGCCCGATGCCGGTCCAGGGATGGGCGCGGAACATGCGGGCCGACATGCTCCAGATATCCAGGCGATTGAGCACGTAGGTATCGTGGCGCAGCGAATGGCCGACCATGTGCCGCAACGGATTGGGAACCAGCGCCAGCAGGAGCACGAGCGCCATGAAATAGATCAGCCATCTCTTGTTCCTGGCCAGGATCATGGCGGCTGAAAACAACGCCAGACCGAGGGAAGCTGCCTTGGAAGCGCTGACGATCACGGCCCCGGTGTTGATGAGCAGCAGCGCCAGGTCAACGAAGGTAAACTTCAGCAACAGGGCATGGAGGAAAAACAGGACGGCCAGCGCCGCCGCGATGCCCTGCAAAATGGGGTTGTTGAAAACTGTTCCCGGCGGGCTGTGGCCAGCCCGCAAGGCGAGCAGAATGACGATCGCCAGGGAGGCGATCGAAATGACAAAAGCGAGCAGGCGCAGGTAGCGGTCGATGTCTATTTTTTCTATGTCGAAAAAGAAAAACCACAGCGAAAGCAGCAGAATGTCGCAGAGGAACAAAAGCGATTTGCCCGGATGCGGCGAAAAAAAAGCGCTGCCGACCATAACAGTATTGAACAACAGCAGGAAGAGCGAAACGCGCATGACGGAGATATTCTTCAGGGTGAAGATTTTTTTCAGGCAGAACAAGACCAGCAGGGTGGTGAAGCCGAAGTAATAAAGATAGGATTGCTTGTCCGGGAAGAGCAATGCCCAGGCCAGGAGAAACGAAAATTCAATTTCCTGAAAGCGGGATCCGATCCGCAAGATGGGTTTTAATATATTCATGCCACCTCTGGTATTCATGGTTTTTTTTATTGGCTGCCGCCGCCCGGCCGGCGTAGAGCAGGGCGGTCAGGTAGGCGTTGCGCCGGAAAGCGGCATGCGAGAACATGAAATTGGCATAAGCCTGCCCTGGATAGATTTCCAGGATTTTTCCGTAGCTGCGCTCCGCCGCTTCAGAGTCACCTTTTTTTTGGGCGATGGCGGCCATGCCCAGCCATGACCGGTATGAAAGGGGATTGATGCGCAGGGCCTGGCGGCAGCAGCCCTCGGCCCTGCCGAACTCGCCGCGGACCAGCCAGAGATCGGCCGTCTTTTGCCGGTCGACGCCGATCTCATTGACCAGCAGCACGATGGCAAGTACGGCCGCCGGCCAAAAATAGAGCCCGCGCTTCCGCCCGCCTAGGTCGGACAGCTGCGAGCAGGCGACGGCAAAACCGATGCCAGCGGCGAAGAAATAGTTGCCGACGTCGAAAAGATTGAAAAGGAGGATCAGGATGGCGAGCGCGGTGAAAAGGGCATTTTCCCTTTGCAGAAGCTGGCGGCCATTATCCTTCAGCCAGGGCACGGCGAGCAGCAGCAGCAGGATCAGCCAGGGAACGCCGATTTCGGCCGTCAGCTGCAGAAAGAAGTTATGGGCGTAAATAGAAGCGGGTTCACCGGGATAAACATGCGCCGGCACGGCCGTTTCATAGTTGCCCAGCCCGACGCCCAGCAGCGGCGCCTGGGCGATGATCCGCCCGGCCTGCAGCCAGTTGTCAAAACGCAGTTTGACCGGCTTCAACTGCCGGGCCTCGGAGAAGCGCATGGCCAAGACCAGGGAAAAAAGCAGAGCCAGGACCATGAGCAGGGGGGCCAGGTACTTGATCTTGAATATGCCGGAAATGAAAAGGTAAAACAGCATGCCGACGGTAAAAAAGATAATGCCGCCGAACGATTGGGTGAAGAACAGGTTGGCAACGCCCAGCAGGAACAGGAGGGCCCAGTATCCCTTGCGCCAGCCATTCGCCTTGAAAAAATAATGGGTGACGAAAATCAGCAGCAAACCGCAGACCATGGCATATAATGTCGGCAAGGGAAAGATGGCGAAAATGCGCCCCGAAGCGACCTGCGTGCGCAACGCCGCCGCATAAGGCGACATATCCCAGCCCGACTGCTTCAGGATCCAGGGGAAAAGAAAGAATTTCTGGATGAACCCGTAAACAAAGACGATCAGGGCGATGCCGCCGCTCAGCGGCGCCAGGATGGCCTGCAGCCGGAAACGGCTCAAAAAAGCAGCCACCAGGAAAAGAAGCAAAAAATAAACCAGGCGCAGGAAAAATAAGTACTTGACCCCGCTTACCGTGTAATTCAGCAATAAAAAAAAAGCGGCCGGAAAAAACTTCCAGCCGCTTCTAAAAAAAGAATTCGCCTTAATTATTTTTTTACAACGGGCCCGTATGTGAACTGTCCGTTGGAAAAGGTGATGTTGTTGTTGAAATCAGACAGAGCGGTCACTTGATACATGCTGGTAGCAGGGGAAGCGATTGATTTGTCCCGTCCCCAGGAAGTGATCGAATACTGGTCGCTGGGGGTTGTACCTCTTAGATAAGCCCAAGCAGTTCCCCAGGCATCCACTGTGGGCAGGACCTTGATGTAAAAGGGAATGAAATAAGTGGCCGTGTTGAGGTTGGCTAAATCTTCGTTGGGAACCATCGAGTTATCGGTGGTATAAATTTCCAAGGCGGTGCCTACTGACTTCATATCGCCCATGGTCGCTTTTTGTTTGCCCTTCTGCAATGCGACCAACAAGTTGGGAATCGCGATGGCGGCCACGATTCCGATAATGGCCACAACAATTAGCAATTCAATCAATGTAAAACCTTTTTTGTTCATTGAGAACCTCCTTTAAGGATCTACTTTTTATAAGCATTTTGTCTGCCAAATCAAATCGCAAGTCTGCAGGCCTGTTTCCATTTTTGTCTTCTCAGTATTTACCAAAAAAAGTCACAAAAAATGCCAATTTTTGTCAATATCTCTCAACCTATCGACTCCAAGCCAAACAGTTTATTGTTTTGGCAATTTTGAACGGTTGCCTGCCAAATAAAGCGAACAATTTGAGCATGACAAATTATCCAACTTTATTTTGCCTGCCCACGAAGTATACTGCTTGCAAAAACGAGCGTAAATGATATATCATAACTTCAGATACAAGATTGGCTCCCAATGGCAGAAACTCGCTCGTTTGACCGGCCCGCACGCAGCGGCGGCAGCTTATCCGAATCGGCGCGGACAAATGTAAAATCCAAACAGGAGATAAAAATATGCAGTTCATCGACTTGACAGTCCAGCAGAAAAGGATCCGCGGGCAGCTTGAAGAAAGGATCAAAAAAGTACTTGACCACGGCCAGTACATCCTGGGCCCCGAAATCCGCGAACTCGAGGAAAAATTGGCCGCGTTCGTGAACGTGCCTTACGCCTTGTCCGTCGCCAGCGGCACAGATGCCCTGCTCATGCCGCTGTTGGTGGAGAATATCGGCCCCGGCGACGCCGTTTTCACCAGCACCTTCACCTTCATCGCCAGCGCCGAGGTGATCGGATTGCTGGGCGCAACGACGGTCTTCGTCGACATCGACAGCGAAACCTTCGCCTGAAACCCAGGGGCATCATCCCGGTGGACCTTTTCGGCCAGCCCGCCGATTACCGGGCCATTCAGGCCATCGCCGAAAAATACGGCCTGTTCGTTTTGGAGGACGCCGCCCAGAGTTTCGGCGCCGAGCAGAAAGGCAAAAAGGCCGGCGCCCTGGCCAAGGTGGCCGGCACCAGCTTCTTCCCGGCCAAGCCGTTGGGCTGCTACGGCGACGGCGGCATGATCTTCACCAATGACAAAGACATCCGCGACCAGCTGTTCTCCATCCGCGTTCACGGCCAGGGGGCGGACAAGTACACCAACGTGCGCCTGGGCATCAACGGCCGCATGGATTCCCTGCAAGCCGCCGTCCTGCTGGCCAAGATGGAAATATTTCCCGAGGAGATCGAACGGCGCCAGGAGATCGCCGGCCGCTACAGCCGGCTGCTGGCAGGGACCGTCACTGTGCCGCGGGTGCTGGAAGAAAATGTTTCGGCTTGGGCGCAATACTCGGTGCTGCATCCGCGCCGCGACGAGATTATCAAAAAGCTCCGTGAAAACGGCATCCCGACCGCCATCTATTACCCCATCCCCCTGCATTTGCAGGAGGCTTTCGCCGGCCTTGGCTACCAGGCCGGTGACTTCCCCATCGCCGAGAAAGCGGCCAAGGAAATTTTCAGCCTGCCCATGCACCCTTACCTGGGAGCGGCCGAACAGGAAATGATCGCGGCCATCATCCGCCAGTGCCAATGAAAAAAACAGCGCCGGAACCGGCGTTTGAAGAAATCCAGCATCAAGGCAAAACGATCGCCATCATCCTGCGCAGCCATTACAGCGCCGGCGAAAGCCGTTTTTTCAGCCCGGCCGATTTTTCGCAGCAGTTAGGCTTCCTCGTCCACCGCCGGGGCCACACCATCCCCGCCCATTTTCACAAGAAGATCCAGCGTGAAATCTTTCTAACCCAGGAAGTGCTGCTGATAAAGAAAGGGGAAATCCAGGTCAACCTGTACAGCAACGAGCAGCAGTTCCTGACCAGCCGTCTGCTGCATACCGGCGACATCATTTTTCTCTGCAGCGGCGGGCATGGTTTCACCATGCGCCAGGACAGCGAGATCGTCGAGGTCAAGCAAGGTCCCTATTCGGGCCGCGACAGCGACAAGGAGAATTTTGCCGGGATTGAGAATGATACCGGTCAGTGAACCGCTCATCGGCCGTCAGGAAGCGCGCTGGGTGCGGGAATGCCTGGAGACCGGCTGGATCTCATCCGAAGGCCGCTTCATTCCCGCTTTCGAATCCGCCTTCGCGGACCTCTGCGGCCGCCGCCACGGCGTGGCGGTAAACAACGGTACCAACGCCCTGATCCTGGCGCTGCGGGCGCTGGCACTGCCGGCCGGCAGCGAAGTAATCGTCCCAGCGTTCACCATCATCTCCTGCGCCCTGGCCTGCATCGATAACGGCCTGGTCCCCGTTTTTGTCGACGCCGAAAGGGACACCTGGAACATGGCCATCGATCAGATCGAAGCCCGGATCTCCCCCCGTACCAGGGCCATCATGGCCGTGCACATCTACGGCCACCCGGTTGACATGGATGGGCTGCAAGCCATTGCTGACCGCCACCACTTATTGGTCATCGAGGACTTCGCCGAAGCCATCGCTTCGGAGTACAGGGGGAAAAAATGCGGGAGTTTCGGCCGCGTCAGCTGCACCAGCTTTTACGCCAACAAGTTGATCTCCACCGGCGAAGGCGGCATGTGCCTGACCGATGACGAGGAACTGGCCGCGGCCATGCGCCGCCTGCGCAACCTGGCCTTCGTGCCCGAGCAGCGTTTCGTCCACCAGGAACTCGGTTTCAATTTCCGCATGACCAATATCCAGGCCGCCATCGGCCTGGGGCAGCTGGCAAACACCAAGTCCCGCTTGAAGAAAAAAATCGTTATGGCCAAACGTTACCGTTCCCTGCTGGCCGACCTGGAGCGGCGCGGCTTGATCGTCCTGCCGGCGCAGCGGCCGCAGACCGTCAACAGTTACTGGATGTTCGGCATCCTGCTGACGAAAAAAAGCGGCTGCCAGGCCGCGGCGGTGATGAAGGAGCTGGCCGAAAAAGGGATCCAGACACGCCCGTTCTTTTACCCACTGCACCGCCAACCCGCCTTCCGGCCGTTCCCCTGGTTCAAAGAAATGAGTTTGCCGGTCAGCGAGGAGCTGTATCAATACGGATTGTACCTGCCTTCCGGGCTGACCTTGCGCAAGGCACAGATGGAGAAAGTAGCCGCGGCACTGGCGGAGATTTTGCCATGAGCGTGTTCGACGCCGGGTACGCCGGCTGGTACGACACCTTGTACGGCGAAAAGGATTACCCGGGCGAATGCGCCTACCTGCAGGAGCTGTTTCAGCGCCGAGGCGTGACCCCGAAAGCCATCATCGACCTGGGCTGCGGCACCGGCGGCCATGCCTTGCTGCTGGCGCAGCGCGGCTATGCCGTGACCGCCGTAGACCGCTCGGCCGCCATGCTCCAGACGGCGCGGGACAAGGCGGCGTGCGCCGGCCTGAACGTGGATTTCCGCCAGGAGGATATCACCCGCATGGGCTGGCGGGAGAACTTCGACGCCGCTATTGCCATGTTCGCCGTAGCCGGCTATTTGGCCGAAGACCGGGAGATGGAGGATTTCCTGACCGGCGTAATGCGCAGCCTGCGGCCGGGCGGCATCTTTATCTTCGACGGCTGGTACGGCCCAGGCGTCCTGCGCGAACGGCCGGCGACGCGGCGGCTGGAAATCCCTTTGGGCGACGGCGAGGTACTGCTGCGCTCGGCCGAGCCCCGCCTGGACATTCAGGCGCAAACCGTGGAAATACACTACCGCTTGCAGCATACGCGGGCGGGAGCCGTCATCGCCGAAAGCGAAGAGCGTCACCTGATGAGGTTCTTTTTCCCGCGCGAATTGTGCGCCCTGCTGCACCAGGCCGGGTTCGTCGACGTTTCCCTGCATCCCTGGCTTGAGCCCGATCAGCCGTTGCAGGAGCAGCACTGGCATTTCAGCGCCGTCGCCGCAAAAAGAAAATGAATCGCCATGAATAAAAGAAGCGCGGAGCCTTTCGACCTGATCATCGAGCCCAAGCAATCGGTCCGCCACTTCTGGCGCGATCTGTGGGAGTACCGCGAGCTGTTTTACTTTCTTTCCTGGCGCGACGTGCTGGTCCAATACAAGCAGACGGCGGTGGGAATCGTCTGGAGCGTGCTGCGGCCGCTCTTGACCATGCTGGTCTTCACCTTCATCTTCGGCCGGCTGGCGCGGCTGCCGGCGGAAGGTCTCCCCTACCCGGTGCTGGTATTCTGCGGCATGCTGCCCTGGCATTTTTTCGCCAGCGCCCTGACCGAGAGCAGCCAAAGCCTGGTGGGCAACGCCAACCTGATCACCAAGATCTATTTCCCGCGCCTGATCATCCCCATCTCCAGTCTCCTGGTCGGGCTGGTCGATTTTCTCGTCTCCTTCGTCATCCTGTGCGGCCTGCTTGGCTGGCACGGGCTGTGGCCCAATTGGCACTGGCTGGCCCTGCCCCTCCTGCTGCTGCTCGCCTGCGCCGCCGCCCTGGGCGCCGGGTTGTGGTTCGCGGCCTGGAACGTGAAATACCGCGACTTCCGCTATGTCATTCCCTTCGTCGTGCAGTTCGGGCTTTACATTTCGCCGGTGGGGTTTTCCAGCACGATCGTTCCCGCGGCCTGGCGTTCCCTGTACGCCCTGAACCCCATGGTCGGGGTGATCGACGGCTTCCGCTGGGCCGTCAGCGGCGGCCGCACGGCGCTGAGCCTGACCGCGCTCCTCGTTTCCGCGGCCGTTTCCCTGGTCCTGCTCGGCAGCGGGCTCGCCCATTTCCGCAAAATGGAGCGGGAATTCGCGGACGTGATCTGACATGAACGAAGTGATCCGCCTGGAAAGCGTCGGCAAAAAGTACCGCCTGCGCCACCAGAGCAGCGCCCATTACCAGGCCTTGCGCGACGTTCTCGGCGAAAGCCTGCGCGGCCTGGGCCGCCGGCTGCGAAGACGCGGCCGCCAGGGCCGGGTCACCAAAGAGGACTTTTGGGCCCTGCGGGACGTCTCCCTGGCCGTCAAGCAGGGCGAACGACTGGGCATCATCGGCCGCAACGGCGCCGGCAAGTCCACCCTGCTGAAGCTGCTCAGCCGCATCACCGCCCCTTCGGCGGGGCGGCTCCTGCTCAAAGGCCGGGTCGGCTCGCTGCTGGAGGTCGGCACCGGCTTTCACCCGGAATTGACCGGCCGGGAGAACATCTATCTCAACGGAGCCATCCTGGGCATGAAGCGCGCCGAGATCCGCCGCCAGTTCGACGAGATCGTGGCCTTCGCCGAGGTGGAAAAATTCCTCGACACGCCGGTCAAACGCTATTCGTCCGGCATGTACGTGCGCCTGGCCTTTGCCGTCGCCGCCCATCTGGACACCGACATCCTGCTGGTGGATGAGGTCCTCGCCGTCGGTGACGCGCAGTTCCAGAAAAAGTGCCTGGGCAAGATGGAGGACATCACCCGCCAGGGGCGGACCATTCTCTTCGTCAGCCACAACATGTCTTTGATATCCGCCCTTTGTTCTCGAGCTGTTCTTTTAAACGCCGGCCGGATTGAAAGCGTGGGCGAAGTTTCGTCGACTATCCTTGCCTATTCCAAGGATATCTCCACACTTTCTTCTATCGACCTAACCCATTTCTCCCACTCTGGCCCGCATGAATATGTTTTTACCAAAAAGTTGTCTTTGTTCAATTCGGAAAAAAGCCCATGCAGTACATTCACCATGGGAATGCCACTGATTGCCCGAATCGAGTTTACGTGCCTGAAACAGTTCAAGGATGTGGAAGTCGGCTTGAAAATCAGCAGCATCAACCATGCCGCCATTCATTACCTCAGTTCAAGCTGGGAGGGCTTGAAGCAGGATTTGGAACCCGGGACCTACGTTTATGAAGTGACCATACCGGAAATATTGCTTTTTCCCGGCAAATACATCTTGGGAACTTGGATACTCAGGGATGGATTCTGGTCAGATGACCATGTCCAGGAAATCACTGCCATTGAAGTTATCGGCAAGGATATCACCGGGAACTTTTGCAAGCACAATATCAAAAACACCTTCGAAAAATATGCCCACAGCGGAGGGGAGGTTTACCTGCCCAGCCACTGGCGATTCTGGCGTGGAGAATAACGATGAAAACAAAACACGCTTTGTTTTTAGCGGCGGGAAGCGGAAACAGGCTGCTCCCGCTCACCAAGGACCTGCCCAAAAGCCTGTTGCTGGTCAACAGAAAATCTATTTTGGAAAACGCCCTTACCCACCTCGCTGAAGCAGGAGTGGAAAGGGTTGTCATCGTCATCGGTCACCTGGGACAGTTAATTCGCGACTGCTTTGGTGATTCCTTTCTTGGCATGCGCTTGGAGTATATGGAAAATCCCATCTACCAATCAACCAATAGCATGTACAGTCTGCATCTGGGCCTGCAAGAAGTATCAGGGCCGATCTGGATCCTGGAAGGAGACGTGGTATTTGATGGACAAATTCTACACCTGCCCCGTCCCGCTGAAATATCGTGGTTTGTGGATTCGCAGGCGCTGCAAATGGATGGGGCCTTCCTGCAAACGGATCAGCATGGGATAGTCCAGTCCCTACGCATCATCCGTCCTCCGGAAAAAGCCCAGATGGGAAACTTTAAGTCGATCGGGATCCTTCATCTCTCCATGGCCGCCGTACCGATTATACAAAAATGGCTGTCCGGCGGATTGGCAAATCAGCAAAGCAATCTGTATTATGATTTGATCTTTGCGGATCATCTTGAGGAAAGACTGATTTCGGTGGTAGACATCCATGGTTCACGCTGGTTCGAAATTGATACTCCAGCCGATCTGAAGGCGGCGCAGGAACTCTTTAAATGAAGATGATAATGAGTTGTCTACCATTCTTCAGGAAAAACATTTTTGACCACATCCCCACCAATGCCTCCAAATAAAGTTCCTTTCCGTTTTTGGAATAATATGCAGGGTGTTTCTCCGCCACTGATCGGAGTTCACGGCATGGGTGGAGGCGGGCTAATAGAAGTTTGCTACCGACACTATTTTGAATTTCGTCATCTACAAAATATCTGTAACTTCCGCAAGGATATGAAGGTTTTGGAATTGGGATGCGGCAATGGCCGGTGGGCACTTTCTATAGCGCCACAAGTGAAGGCCTATGTCGGTGTTGACTTCAGTCATTCGGCTTTGCAGGTTGCCCAAAAACAAGTTGAAAAAAACAGATCGAAAAATATATCGCTCATCGAAAAAAACATCGTCGAATTCATGGGCGCGGACAAATATGACCTGATTTATCTGAGCGGCGTCAGCCAATATTTGTCGGATGAAGAGTTTCAGCTTACCCTGGAGCACATCCGCCCCTGTTGCCACCCGGCGACGGTCATCGTGGACAGAAGCACCATCAATCTCAAGCAAAGGGAAATCATGGAAAACGGAGATTACTGGGCCCTGTTCCGCACCGCCAACGAATTGGAACGGCTTTTAAAAAGCATCGGTTTTGCGCTCATTTACAGAAAAAGAAGTTACCGTTTTTTAAGGGGGGGGAAACTCCTCCGCCAGCCGCGGTTGAATAAATGGTTGGCCAAGCTGGTTTACTGGACGCGACCGCTTTCCTTCCACGTGCTGCACCTGGCTACCATCCTGGCCGACGCCATCAAGCCAATTTCATTTGAAGGCGGAATGCGCTCGCACGATTTTCTCGTCTTTAAACAACCATGAGCAAGAGCCGAGCAAAAACAGTGGGGGTCCTCGGCGGGATGGGACCGTTGGCAACTGCCCTTTTTTTTAAAAAACTGATCGAAGCGACGCCGGCAAAAAAGGATTGGGAACACCTGCGCGTGATCATCGACAATGATCCGCAAATCCCCAGCCGCACCCGTCATTTCTTATATCAGGAGGAATCGCCGGTAGCCAGGATGATTGCCGATTGTCAAAAACTGGCAGCCTATCCGGTCGATTTCATCGTCATCCCGTGCAACAGCGCCTCATTTTTCCTCCCTGAAATCCAGCCCCACGTGACGGTCCCCATTCTGAACATCATGGAGACAACGGCCAGGAGTTTGGCTTCCAACTTTCCCGGCATCCGCCGGGTGGCCGTATTGGGAGGAGCCATCACCTATCATCATAGGACCTACCAGCCTTTCCTGCAAAAGCTGGGATTCATCCATGTTCAACATTCGCCAGCGATCCAGCAGCAAGTCGAAGCTCTCATTGAACAAATCAAGATCAATGAACTGGGCCCGGCAATCCTAAAAAAAATGAAAACGCTAATCAAGCAATTGAAGGAAAAGGAAAAAGTGGAAGCGATTATCCTGGGTTGCACCGAATTCGGCTACATCGCCCAGGTCAAGGCAGGCATCCCCGTCATCGACTCCACCCTGGAACTGGCCAAATTCACCGTCCAACTGGCGAGAGCATCCGCCGGAACAGACCGCCCATGATCATCCGGGACAGTTTGGCCGCCCTGTCGATCAAAACGGAACTTTTGTTCCGCGGCCAGCGCCGGATAATCATTTTCGAAGTCGCCTCGCCGGGAGAAATCCAGTTCATAAAAAATATTCTGCTGGCCGCCATCGAGCGCTTCCCGAAATCCATCTTCTATATCGCCCACTGCCGGCAAACGAAAGCGGAATTCAATCGCTTGTTCCCCGACCTGAAGAGAAAGATAAGGCATGTCCGGCGCCGTGACCTCGATATGGGGCTGCTCGCCAAAGCCGACCTGTTCCTGACCAGCGAGCAATACAGCCTGGGGGTCAATGGCCTATACAGCATCTGCCTGTTTCATGGCCAGCCTTCCAAGGGCCTGACCTTCACCCAGAAAATTCTCCAGTCATTCGACGCTTTTTTCATGTACGGCCAGCTGCACCATCAGGCGTTGCGGGAGTTTTTAAGGCGCGAGGGAATTGAGCTTCCCGAGCACTTGGAATTGTTTGACATCGGCTACAGCAAATCGGACGGACTGTTGAATGGCCATTTCCAGCGGGCGGAAACCCTGGCCGGGCTCGGTCTCGACCCCCTGAAAAAAACCATCCTCTATGCGCCGGCCTTTGATGAGCATGCTTCATTGGAGGAGTTCGGCGGCGAGATCATCGAGATTCTGGCCGCCGACCCGAAAAACAATGTCATTGCCAAGCTGCCGATGGAATGCCTTGAGACCAATCGCCGCCCGAGGCAAAGCCCGACCGTCGACTGGATGGAAAAAATCGGCCGGCTGGAAAACCGTTACCCCAACTTTCGCCTCTCCCGCAGCCCCGTGGCCGACCCGCTGTTGGCTGCCGCTGACATTCTGGTCACGTGCGTGTCCAGCATCAGTTTCGAATTTCTCGCCCTGGGAAAACCCGTCATCTTCATCGACACCCCGCTTTTTTTCTCGCGCTATTTAAAAAAGTATTTCCCCGATCAGGATACCGCCTCATGGAGCTCCTTGACGACCATCAACGGCGGGCGCGAGTTCGGGATCCTGATCAAGAAGCCCAGCGAGCTCCCCGCCGCCATCGTCTCTGTTTCCGAGCACCCGGCCTGCTGTCCGCCGGAGCCGGAAAGGCTGCGGGACTTTCTGCTCTTCAATTCCGGCCAAGCCACCCGGGCGGCTGTCAACGAAATGGATAAGCTCCTCAAGCGGGGGGCCAGAAGCCGCCGCCCGGACGGCCACCATGCTTTTCATTCGCTCCTGGCAAAACGATCGAAGGCCCTCGCTGCAGCAAAGCTGATTGCGCTTCTCAACCGGCTATTCCTTTTCTCGGGCCACTCGTTGCAGAAGAACGGTGAAAATTACCTGCCGGCGAAGCCGACCATCGCCGCCGCCAAAAAAGAAAAAAGCTCCCTCTGCCATTATCTGGAAAACCGGGAAAGCCATCCCGGCAAACGGGGCCGCCGGGATCGGATCATCCAGCGCATGCGTGCCGCCGGAGTTTTCAAAGAATGCCGGAATGCATGCGAGATTGGTGCGGGGACCGGCATGTACCTGAGCCAGGTCCTGGAACTCGCCCGCCCCCAGCAGTATGAAGTATACGAAACCGCCCGGGATTGGGTGCGCTATCTAAAAAGGACTTTTTCGAAGCAAAATGACTGCCAATTCCGGTTTCATCACGCCGACGGCCACACCTTGAAAGATACAAAAAACAACTCGTGCGATCTGGTACACGCCCATGCCGTCTTCGTTTACACCCCGTTGCTGACCACGTTCGATTATCTTCGGGAATCCGTCCGAGCCTGCCGGCCCGGAGGATACATCGCCTTCGATTGCCTGCTGGACACGGGCTTCAGCATCGAGACGATCGAGGCCTGGCGGAAAACGCCGTGGCGCTTCCCCGTGATCGTCCCTGAAAAATTGCTCCGCCTTTGGCTGGAAATTCAGGGCTTGCGGATCGTCGATGAATTTTCAGAATTGTATGGTGCTTCATTTTCCAATTACTTCATCCTGCAAAAATGAATCCTGAACCGGCCGCTTTCAATAGCGGAAATAAAGCTGGATTTCGTATTTTCCCTTGAAGGCGGGCTGATGGCCACCCGCTTTTCGCGCCTCGGTCTTGCATCCGGACTGGCTTTGTACCCATTCCTGGAAAGACTCGGCGTGAAGGAAACGACTGTTTTTCCCATCGCTGACGCATGACCCCTCGATCCGCCCAAAAACCTGACGCTATTGAAATGAATCCGTATCTCTGCCCGAAGTGCCATGACCGGCTGCAGCTCAAGCCGGCCGCCTGGCGCTGCGCCGGGTGCGGAAACGAATATGGGCGGATTGAAGGTTATTACGATTTTTACCTGCCCGACTCCGTCCCGCCCGAAACCGAATATCCGCCGGCGCTTGCGCATCTGCTTTTTTCGGAAGCGAAAATCCTGGCCTTGCCTGAGGCGACGACGCACCGTATTGCCGATCGGATCTTCCGGCGGCGGGCATTCAACGCCCGCTGGACGAGCGATCTGCGAGAACTGAAGGAAACCATCAGAAAGTACGGCGCCAGCGAACGGCGCCGGGTGGAGTTCATGGTGGACGATCGCGCCGCAGCGGATTTCGTCCGCCAAAAACAAGCCACCGCCTGGAAAGCAAAAAATATCCTGCGTCATGTTTCTTCGCTACCGCATACCGGGAACAAGGTCTTGCATGTCGGCTGCGGGGGCGAATGCAACGAAGCCATCCCCGAAGAATACCAAAAAGCCGGATTCGTCAACTTCGGCGTCGACGCGGTCAGGTCGTATGTTGAAGAATTCAGCGCTCATGGCGAGGCGCAGCTGGCCAATGCCTCGGCCTTGCCGTATGCCGACGAGACATTCGATGTGGTGAATTTTACCGATATTCTCGAGCATCTTTTTGACCCGATAGCAGGCATGCGGGAAGCAGCGCGGGTATTGAAAAAAAACGGCCATCTTGTCCTGGAAACCCCGAATCGCGCCTATCTGCGGCGCCGGAGTCCGCTTTCCTGGCTGGAATATTTCCTCGGCCGACTGCGCCCCGGCCTTCTGCGGCCGCGGGTGATCACCGCTCAATGGGCAGGCGAAGTTTTGTTCCACACCGAATTTTCACGGCGCGAGCTGGCGCTGCTTTTAAAGCATGCGGGGATGACGCCGCTGAAGTTCACGACCGAGATACTGAAAAAATCGGATGCGGAAAGCCCGGGGGAAAAGCGGCGCCGATGGCTTGTCTCAGGCTTGGAAAAAATCGCGCCGACGGGCAAATGGATCGTCATCGCCCGCAAGGCATGACCCAGGCTGGGCGCTTATGAAGAAGATCGCCGTCTTCATCCAAAATTACAACATCGACTACAGCCCCTCGATCATCAACCTGCTCGATTTTTTGAGCGACCGTTGCGCCATCGATCTGTTTGTCCGCAATGCGCAGATGAAAAACAGCCCGGTGCTGAAGAAAGCCAATGTGCGGCTAACCGAGATCAGGCGGCCACCGCACCGGGGGCAGGCGCTGGCCTCCACCCGCCAGCGCCTGGCCGGCGCCATCAGGGGGCAGTGGCGAAACGCCCTGCGGCCGGTCCATGGCATCAGCGCGGCGGCGAGGCGCTTTGACGGCCAAGATTACCATTGCCATATCGTCTTCGATGCGCCGGGGCTGTTGTTGTGCAAAGAGCTTTTCCCGATGGCCAAGCCTTTTTATTACAGCCTGGAACTGGCCCTGCTTACCGAAGCCTCTGCCGCCGGCGCGCTTGCCGCTGACCTCGCCTATCTGGAAAAAGCGCAGGGCTGGAGCCGCGACATCCGCGGCCTGATCATCCAATCCCAAGAGCGGGAAATGCTGTTCCGGCACGACCAGCGCCTGGGCGAAAACGTTCCGGCCCTGCACCTGCCCGTGACCGGCCGCGGGCCGGCGAAGGCGGAGCGGCTCCGCCAGCTGCACGAACAATTCGCCATCCCGGCGCACGGGGGCATCGCCATCCACCTAGGCGGCGCCAATCCCTATTATTCCAGCCTGGCCATCGCCGAGGTATTCACGAAAATCGAAGGCTGGCATCTGTTTTTCCAGGGCAACCATCTGCGCGGGTACGGTGAGGAGATCCGCGCCCTGGCCAAACGCAGCGGGGCGCGCAACATCGTGGTGCTAAAAAAGTTCTTCAGCGAAATCGACGCCCTGGACCGCATCCTGATGTCGGCCAGCGTCGGCATCGCCTGGTACAATGACCTGAACGCCAATTTCCGCAGCGCCGGGCAGTCGTCGGGCAAGATAACCGCCTACCTGAAGTTCGGGCTGCCGGTCATCGCCAACCGCTATCCCAGCACCGAAGCCGCCCTGGCTACCCCCGGCTGCGGGATCTGCGTCGCCGGCCTGGACGAAATCCCGGCCGCGCTTGAGCGCATCGCCGCCAACTACGACGAGTTTTCCGCCAACGCCCGCCGTGAATACGAAAAAAATTACCGCTTTGAAAACTACCGGCAGCCGATCCTCGATTTCCTCGATCTGGCAGAAACCGGGCGGCCGGGTTAAAATTAATAAAATGAAAAAACTTTTCAGAGCCATCGGCCTCCTGCATCTCGCCTCTTTCATTTTCCTGATGGTCTTTCTCAGCACCATCCTGCAGGACCGGCTCCTTTTCAAGACCGACTGGCTTACCCTCGGCTATTTTCTGCTCTCGTTGAATTGGCTTCTGGTGCTCATCGCGCTGCCTCCCTTTTGCCTGGCCGCCCGTGTCCTGGAAAAACGGAGGCCAAACCTGAAGATCCTTTACGCCCGGGCGATCACCTTCATGATCGCCTACACCATCCTGATGAACCTCTTCAACAACCCGTTCGTTTTTCAAACCCAGTCGCTGCTGCAGCTGGCGATCGTCAACCTGCTCTGCCTGGCCTTGGCCTACGTTGCGGCGCGGAAATTTTGCGACCTGACGATCTTCGGCCGCATCGAGCCGATCGGCCGCTGGTTCCTGCTGGCCGCGCTTCTCTTCATCGTCTCGGCCAAGGCCTATTTCATCCTCCAGTCGCATGAACCACGCACCGGCAAGCCGAAAAATGTCATCCTGGTCGTCCTGGACAGCCTGAGCGCGGCATCCATCCGCGAATACGACCCAGGCGCAGCCTTGTCCGTTGAAGATATTTCCGCCGACTATGCCCTGTTTGAAAACGTCAGGACCAATTTCACCTACACCTACGGATACTTCGACGCGTTGTTTGGCGGCCGCAAGAGCGGCCGGTCCGGCGCGGCCAACCTGCTCTCCCTGCTGCAGCAAAACGGGGTCAATACCCGCTGGCTGGCCTCCCAGGGCAACGCCGTTCCCGACAACCATGCCGTCAAGAACTACCGCGGTTTGCGTTCGTATTTTTTCAATTACCGTTTTTCCTGGCTGCCGGCGCTGCTGGGCATCGATTACAATATCTACCGGGCCCCTTTCAAGAAGGATGGAACCATGATCTACGCGGCCCACGGGCTCATCGATCTTTTTTCCAGCCGCCGCGTCGATTTCGCCGCCGAGGTCCATCGCGAGATCAAGAGGCTGCGCAGCGATCCACGGCCGTTTTTTTTCCTAATCCACGAGTTTCCCGCCTGCGAAACCAGCAAACCGGAAAAATTGTGGGAAACGGGGAAGATCAGGAACCAGCGGGACCGGATCAGCGAGGGCATCACGAAGAACGATTTCCGTTACGATGACGGCGAGGAATGGCTGGTGCGCGAGTGGGAAGCCAAGGCGCTTGCCGCCTCCCGGGCCGGCTTCGCCTGCCTGAAGAATATCCACGATTTCCTGAAGACCAAGGGCTGGGACCGGGACACCCTGGTCATCCTGACCGCCGACCACGGAAAAATTTTTCGCGACCACAAGGTCTGGTACGGCTTCCACAACAACGAGGAGGTCGCCCGGGTGCCGCTGCTGGTGTTCAACGCCACATTGCCGAAAAGGAGCTCCGGCCTGGGCGAAACGATCGACATCACCCAGACCGTGCTCGAAAATTTCAGGGTGAAGCAAAAGCTCGACCGCGGCGCGCTGTCGCTTTTCAGCGGCGGCCAAAAAAACGCGGTGACGACGCTCACCGAGTATTCCAGCGTGCGCCGCGAGCAGTTCTTGAATTTGTACAAGGACCAGGCCGGCGCGATTCTCAAGTTTGTCGTCGACCCGGGCAAGAAAGACTTCTGCTGCGCGTACATCGTGCGGGGCTTCCAGGAAACCCTGCTGGGAAAATTCGCCCTGGCCGGCAGCCCATTGCAGGCCGAATTCGAAAGCGTTTTCAGCGCCTACCGGCTGAGCCGGGAACCCGCCGCCCCCAGATGAGCGACAAGATAAAAGTCCTGTTCTGGCCCGGCTGCTGGTACCCGGACCGCTTGGACCCCGGCAACGGCATATTCGTCCGCCGCCATGCCGAGACGGTGGCGCCGCTGGCCGATGTCGCGGTGCTGTACATCGCGGCCGATGCCGGGCTGAAAAAGCAAACCTACGATTGCGACGTCAGCCGCGACGAAACCGGCCTGGCGGTGCGGGTCTATTTCCGGCCGTTTCCGGTGCCCTGGCGGCCGTTGCGCCTGTTCAACGTCTGGCGCTACTTCCGCGCCGCCCGCCGCGGCATCCGCACCTTGCGCTCGGGCTGGGGAACGCCCGACATCGTCCACCTGCAGGTCAATCCCCCCTGGGGGCAGATCGCGGCCATAAAGGCATCCCTCCCGGGCCGTCCCTTCATCTTCACTGAGCATTGGTCCGGCTATCACCGCGCCAGCGGCGAGTTCCGCGGTTTTTTCCGCAAACGGCTGACGGCCTGGGTCGTCCGCCGGGCTTTCGCCGTGACGACGGTCTCGCGCAATCTCCAGGAAATCATGGAAAGCCACGGCTTGCGCGGCCGCTACCGGGTCGTCCCCAACGCCGTCCGCTGCGATCTCTTTTACCCGGCCGCTACGCCGCGCTCCGGATCGTTGCCGCTTTTTCTCCATGTGTCGCGCCTGACGCCGCTGAAAAACGTGGCGGGGATCCTGCGCGCCGCCGCCGTGCTGCGCGGCCAGGGCCGCGATTTCCGCCTGCACATCGTCGGCGAGGGCAAAGACCGGAAATCGTTGGAGAAGCTGGCCGTGACCCTCTCTCTGGGCGAGGCTTTCGTGCGCTTTTTGGGCCGGAAGGACGAGGCCGCCCTGGCCGAAATCATGCGCCAGGCCGATTGCTTCGTTTTGTTCAGCCATTACGAAAACCTGCCCTGCGTCATCTCCGAGGCGATGGCCAGCGGTCTGCCGGTCATCGCCTCAAGGGTGGGCGGGATCGCGGAGCAGGTGCAAGCGGAAACGGGAATTCTCGTCCCTCCAGGCGACGAAGCCGCCCTGGCGAAGGCCATGTCCGACATCCTGGACGGAAACGTGTCGTTGGACCGCCGGGCCGCGCGCCGCTTCGCCGAGGAAAATTATAGCTACGCCGAAGTGGGAAAACGTTTCCTGCTCCTGTACCAGGAAGCGCTGAAGAAAACCGGGAGTCGGTCGTGAACATCCTGCTGGTGGCTTATTATTTCCCGCCGCTGGTCAGCGGCGGCTCGCAGCGGCCGGCGCGGATGCACAGGCACCTGGCCCGATTGGGCAACCAAGTCACCGTGCTGGCGCCGTCCTACACGCAGACGGACCTGGCGGGACCGGACCTGATCCGCGTCTACGACCCCAGCCACAACCTGGACCGCCGCGGCTTGCATCGGCTGCAATGGTTCTGCCGGCGCCTGCCGGTCGAAATCAGCAACCGCTTCGGCCGCTATTCATCCATCTACTTGCGCTGGCAGCAGGAGGTCCTGCGCCGGGCCGACGCCATCCTGGCAACAGCCCGGCCGGAGCTCATCCTCGCCACCTACCCCCCGGTCGAAAGCCTAGAGATCGGCCTGCGGTTGGCGCAGCTGGCGCGGGTGCCGCTGGTGGCCGATTTTCGCGACGGGCTTCTTTTCGAACCGGTGGAGGCGAAACGCCTGGATCGCTTCGCCTGCTTGCGGCGCCGATATGAACGCATCGAGGCCGAGGTCGTGGCCAAGGCGGCCGCGCTTATCACCGTTTCGCCTTATCTCAGCGCCTATTTCGAAAGCCGCTACGGACCTGGCAACGTCAGCACCATCCCCAACGGCTACGATGAGGACGACCGGCGCGATTTTCCGGCCGGAACGGAATTTGCCGGCAAAGGACTGCATGTCGTTCACGCCGGCAGGATCGCGCTTTCGGATGCCACGCGCTCGCTGCGGCCGTTCGCCGAAGCGGTGGAACGATTGCGCGGCGCCGATCCGGGGCTGGCCGAAAAATTGCACCTGCACTTTATCGGGCGCTTGAGCACCGGGGAAAAGAGGGACTTGGCCCGTTTGCGGCGATCGGGGCTCGCCAGCCTCCACGGCGAAAAAGGGCACGCGGCTTCCCTGGCCATGCAGCGGCAAGCCGATCTGCTGCTGCTGATCACATCGGCGGCGAGGCCGGGCATTGCCCCCGGCAAGCTTTTCGAGTACCTGGCCGTGCAAAAACCGATCCTGGCCCTGGATGACGGAACTTATGCCGGAGAGATCGTCAGGGAATGCGGCGGCGGCTGGGTCGTGCCGGCACGCGACGCGCGGGCGATTGGTGCGATCCTCGAAGAAATCATTCGCGACCGCAGCACACTCGCGGCACGAATCCCCTCAGCCGCGAGCGTGCAGGCCTATTCCGCCACCCGGCAGATGCAGCAGCTAAACGCCCTCCTGTGCCATGTTCTGGCCAGGGCGACCGGCGGCCATGAAGCGTAAAAACCTCTTGTTTCTCCTTGTCCTGGCCCTGCTGCCGCTGCTGGTCTACCTGCCCACGCTGAAGCATGAATTGATCTGGGATTCCAAGCCGGTCATCCTGGAAAACAGCCTGCTGGACGGGGAATTCTCCTGGCTGGCCCCATTCCGTTCCGGCTATTGGGCGTCGACCAGCCAAAAAATGGCGGGCTACGACTACTACCGGCCGCTGATGATCCTCTCCTTCATGATGGAAAAAGCCGTCTGGGGATTAAACCCTTTCCGTTTGCGCCTGGTGAACCTGATTATTTTTATCGCCGGGCTGTTCATCCTTTATTTTTTTCTCGACCGGCAAACCCCTGACGATGGAATCGCCCGAAGCGCCGTTCTGCTCTTCGCCCTTTTCCCGCTCCACCTGGACAACATCACCTGGGTCGTCGGCCGCAATGACCTGCTGATCTTTTTATTCGGCCTGCTGGCCCTCTATTGCTTCGATCTTTTCCTGGCCCGGAGAAATATCTTCTTCGCGCTTCTGGCCGTGGCCAGCTACCTGCTGGCACTGTTCGCCAAGGAAGCCGCTCTTTTTTTTCTACCGGTCCTCCTTTTGCACGAGCTGGGCAAGCGCAGACGCATCACCGTTCCGCTGCATGCGACCTTCCTGGCCGTTACCCTTCTGTACTGGTGGGCCAAGTCGGCGGTCATCGGCCGCGGCAACCTGCCCGTTCGATTCTTCTCGCCGTTGTGGGAAAATGGCCGCGTCTTGCTGGGAGTCCTGGGCTACTATTTCCGCTCCCTGCTGTTCCCTTTCCGCTATGACCTGTTCCTGCCCGCCAACAAGGTCAAGACCCCCGCCTACTCGCTCGCCGGCGTGCTGCTGCTTTTTCTCCTGCTGCTGCTGTTGCGGCAGGGACGGAAGCGGGCCCCGTGCCTTCAGGCCTGGATATGGATCGTTCCTTTTTTGGCCGGCCACCTGCTGATGGTGTTTACCCCCATCTACCCCTTCAGCATCTCCACCCGCTACCTGGCGATCCCGGCCGTCGGTCTGGCCTGGCTTTTGGCCCATCTTCTCAGGTCCATGCCCAAACACTGGGGCAGGTTCGTCCTGCTCGCGCTGCTCCTGGTTCAAGCCGCAGCCATCGGCGGCAACGGGCAAAAGTATCGAAGCGAAACGGCTTTTTGGGCCAGCGCCCTGAAGTCCTGCCCCAATGACAGTTTTTTCCTGAGCAAATATGCCGGGCAGCTCCGCGAAAACGGCGATTTCGTCAACAGCGAAATCCTGCTGCGCCGGGCCCTGAACTTCCCCATGGGCAATTCCACCGCCGTGGCCATCGCCCTGCAATTGGCCGACCTGACCCGCGGCCAGGCCCGCTACGACGAAAGCCTGGAGTGGCTGGAAAAAATCAAGGTCCTGACCCTCGAACCGCTGCAAGCGCAGAATCGCTTGCTGCAGCTCCTGAGGATCCGCCTGGCCCGCGGCGAACAGGCGGAGGCCGAAGCGGCCCAGCGGACGCTGGAGCAAGCCGCGCCGGCGTTGGAGTCAAAAACCATGCGCCTCGAACTTTGCCTGGCCTTCGCCAATTGGACCCAAGCCCGGGAAACCGCCCAAGCGTTCGCATTCCCGCAGGCGGGCGCCTGGCTGGCGCGGATCGACAAAATCCAAAGCGCTTTTCAATCCCTTTCCCGAAAGGGACAGGCCCGCTATTTTATAGAGCGCGGCAACTTCGCTTATGCCTGGGAGCTTTGGTCGAGGGAGACAGCGCCGACAGGGTACGCCGAACAATTGCAGCTGGCCAGGCTGGCCTTCCTGGCCGGGAAAGAAAAAGAGGGAAAAAACAAGAGCGAAACCCTGGCCCGGGAGGGAGCGAACGACTTCCGCATCCTCAATTCGCTCGGCAATCTTTTTTTCGAACTGCAGCGCTCCGATGAGGCGCTGCCCTTCTATCAACGCTCCCTGCGCATAAACACCAGGCAAACCGCATTAATTGAACGCATCAAGCTGATTACAGGAAATAAATTTTCTGAGCGGTTCGAATGAATTTAAGCGTACTGAATATCAACGTGCCG